>JAQGHZ010000772.1 GCA_028291485.1 Rubritepida sp.
CCGGCGATGTCGCAGAGCACGGCGTTGTCCGCCCCATGCGCCCGCGCCCAGGCGGCGGCGCGCTGGCTGTTCGGGTAGAGGCAGGAGGCCTTCGCGTCGGTTGGTGCCATGTCCGGCGCCGGGCGGCGGTAGGGCGCCATCATGGCGGAAAATCCGGAAGAGCCAGGCAGCGGCGCGTCGTAGATGGCCAGCAGGAATTCCGTGCTGTCCGGGTCGGGCTGCGAGGAGCCGATGGAATTGCGCACGAAGAACATCGGCCGGACGTAGACCGTCGCCTCGGGACCCATGCGCTTGATGCCCTCGCGCGCCAGGGCCTCGATTTCCTCAGGCGTCTTGGTCGGCTTCATCGCCATGACGAGGGCGGAGCGGACCGCGCGGGCGCAGTGCTGGTCGAGGTCCGGCGCCCAGCCGGTGATGGCGCGCGCGCCGTCGAAGATCACCGAACCTTGCCAGAAGGCATTATCCATCGGGCCGAGCAGCTTCGGCTCCTCGGTCGACCACACGCCGTTGTAGTAATAGACGCCCGCCATGAGTTTCTCTCCCGGATCAGGCTACCGTATTTGCCATGGCGGGGGCCGGGGCGAAACCCTGGGGATCCCCTTGGGACGCCTGCTCCTCCCGCAGCATGTAGTCCCGGGTGAGGGGCAGCGCGTCGACGGTCCGGGTGAGCTGCGCCTGCCAGTTCATGTGCCCGCCATGGCGGAAGGCGCTCTCCGCGCCCGCCAGGTAGAACTCGAACATCCGGCAGAAGCGCTCGCTGTGGCGGGCGCGGATCTGCTCCCGATGGGCGGCGAAGCGGTTGCTCCATTCGCGGAGGGTCAGGGCGTAGTGCAGCCGCAGGATCTCCATGTCGGTCACCAAGAGCCCGGCCTTCTCGATCGCCGGCATCACCTCCGAGACCGCCGGCGAGTAGCCGCCCGGGAAGATGTACTTGTTGATCCAGGGGTTGGTCGCCCCCGGCCCGTCGGACCGGCCGATGCCATGGACCAGCGCGACCCCCTCCTCGCGCAGATTCCGCGCGATGGCGGCGAAATAGGCGCCGAAATGGTTGATGCCCACATGCTCGACCATGCCGACCGAGACGATCCGGTCCATCGGCCGGTCCCAGGCGCGGTAGTCCATCAGCTCGAAGCGCACCTGGCCGGCAAGGCCGGCGGCCTCCGCCCGGGCCCGGGCGAGGATCAGCTGCTCCTGCGACAGGGTGATGCCCGTCACGTCAGCGCCGTATTCGCGCGCGAGCGTCAGGGCCATGCCGCCCCACCCGCAACCGATGTCCAGCACCTTGAGGCCCGGCCGGTCCAGCTTCAGCTTGGCGGCGATGTGCAGCTTCTTGGCGAGCTGCGCCTGCTCCAGCGTCTCGTTCCCCGTGGGGAAATAGGCGCAGGAGTAGTGCCGGTCCTCGTCCAGGAAGAGGCCATAGACCGCCTCGTCGATATCGTAGTGGTGGGAGATGCGTCGCCGGGCGAGACTTGCGGGGTTGAGCTGCCTGAAGCGGCGGACGGCCCACCGGCCCCAATCCAGCATCCAGGAGAAGCCGGGGTCGCCACTGAGCGTCTGGTTGAGGCTCAGGACATCCAGCATGTCGTGAAGGCCGCCGGCGATCGGCTCGACCTCGCCGTCCATATAGAGTTCGCCGAGGGCGAGGGACGGGTTCGTCGCCATGCGGCGCATCGCGTGGCTGGTCTTCAGGTGCATTCCCCCGGCGGGATCCCCGCCCGGGCCCAGGCTGGCCTCCCGGCCATCAGGAAAACGTAGGACGAGCGTGCCCCGTTGGACGAAGCGGCGCAGCATAGTGTGCAGCACTTCAGTTTCTCCCAACTTTCGAGGACATTATGTTACGCTCAAGGACGCCGTCTTCTGCAAGCAGACTATCAATGCGGGGGAAGCATGGCCCTGTTGTGAGCCGGTCGCCTTGAAGAAGTGCCGACCGTAACGGTTTGTAACGCGTCGGGCTGTCCGCCCAAGCTGGACGATCAGGCTGGACGACCAGGCCGGACGAGGGCTGCACGCCGGGACGCACCCTGTTGTGAGCCCACGGGACCCGGACTAGCCTTTCGCCACAATCAGGGGGGAGGAGCCCGCAATGACCATCCATTTCGTCGTTCATGACGAGGGGGATTCCGTCGGCGTCGTCGTGGTCGAGGGGCTGAGCGCTAGCAACCGGATCAACGGCTGGGTCATGGACCAGGACAAGATGATCGAGTTCGACGCCAAGTCGGACATCCCGATCGGCCACAAGTTGGCGATCAAGTCGATCAAGGCCGGCGACACCATCATCAAGTACGGGGTGGATATCGGCAAAGCCGTCGCCGACATCGCGGCGGGCGAGCACCTGCACGTCCACAACGTCAAGACGAAGCGCTGGTAAGGGAAACGGCATCATGGGCATGAACCTGAAGGCCGGCTCCTTCGAGGGCTGGCGGCGCGAGAACGGGCGGATGGGGGTGCGCAACCACGTCATCATCCTGCCGGTGGACGACCTCTCGAACGCGGCCGCCGAGGCGGTGGCGCACAACATCAAGGGCGCGATGGCGATCCCGCACGCCTATGGGCGGCTGCAGTTCGGCGCGGATCTCGACCTGCACTTCCGCACGCTGATCGGCACGGGGACGAACCCGAACGTGGCGGCGGTGATCGTGATCGGCATCGAGCCGGGCTGGACGGGCAAGATCGTCGAGGGCATCGCGGCCAGCGGCAAGCCGGTCGAGGGCTTCGCGATCGAGCAGAACGGCGACATCAACACCATCGCGTCAGCCTCGCGCGCCGCCTATCGCATGGTGAAGCACGCCTCGCGCCTGAAGAAGGTGAAGGCGCCGCTGGTGGAGCTCTGGGTCTCGACCAAGTGCGGCGAGAGCGACACGACCTCGGGGCTGGCCTCCTGCCCGACCGTGGGCAACGCCTTCGACAAGCTCTGGGAGGCCGGGCACACGCTGGTCTTCGGCGAGACGACGGAGCTGACGGGCGGCGAGCACTTGGTGGCCGCGCGCTGCAAGACGCCGGAGATCCGCCAGCAGTTCCAGGCGATGTTCGACCGCTATCAGCGCGTGATCGAGGACCACAAGACGAGTGACCTCTCCGACAGCCAACCGACCAAAGGCAACATCGATGGTGGCCTCACCACCATCGAGGAGAATGCGCTCGGCAATATCCAGAAGATCGGCAAGCACTGCACGGTCGACGGCGTGCTGGACAAGGCGGAGGAGCCCACCCATCCGGGCCTGTGGTTCATGGACAGCTCGTCGGCCGCGGCCGAGATGGTCACGCTTTGCGCGGCCTCGGGCTACGCCGTCCACTTCTTTCCGACCGGCCAGGGCAACGTCATCGGCAATCCGATCCTGCCGGTGATCAAGATCTGCGCCAATCCGCGCACCGTGCGGCTGATGGGCGAGCACATCGACGTCGACACCTCGGGCCTCTTGCAGCGCGAGATCAACCTCGATCAGGCCGGCGACCGCCTGCTCGAGTGCATGCTGCGCACCGCCAATGGGCGGCTGACGGCGGCCGAGGCGCTCGGCCACCGCGAGTTCGTTCTCACCCGCCTGTACGAGAGCGCGTAGCCGGAGGGGCCGGCGGCGCAGACCCACAACCGCGCGAACGCGCCGCCAACAGCGAATTCATCGACGAGCGCGCGGTGGTGCGGTGGCGGCAAAGGATGTGCTCTACGACCCTGCGCTGGTCGACGCGACGAGTCTCGAACATGCAGCGGCGGGCCCTGTAACGCGCACATCGTGCGCAACCGTACCAATTGGCAATTGGCGCGTCATGCCAGCCGTCTCGCGTTCGAGACAGCGTCCAGAATGCGTGAGGACGCGTGGCCATCGCCGAACGCGGCGGTCGACCGAACCATCTTCTGATACTGGTCGACATCTCCGAGGAGGCGAGATGCCGCTTCGACAATCGCCGCCGACTTCGTCCCTACGACAAGCGCCACGCCCCAGTCGACGCCTTCTGGGCGTTCGGTGTTTTCGCGCAGAACCAGG
>JAQGHZ010000025.1 GCA_028291485.1 Rubritepida sp.
CGCGTCGAAGCTGGCGTCCCCGCGCGCGGCGACTTCCAGCGCGGCGGTCGCCTCCGCCAGCAGCTCGGCCCCCAGCACGCGCAGTGGGCCGAGCAGCCGATGCGCGGTGGCCGTCACGTCGGTGGCATCGCGGATTGCGGCCGGCAATTTCTCCAGCCCTGCGCGGATCTCTGCGACGAGCTCCGCGATGATCCGGGTCGCATCCGCGCCCAGCTCGGCGTGGAGCTTGTCCAGCGACGCGGCGGGAAGCGGGGAGCCGGCCTCCTCCTCGTGCCGGCGCCGCGCGATGTCGGCGACCGTGGCCAGCATCTCGAGCCGGTTGATCGGCTTGGCGAGATGCGCGTCCATGCCGGCCGCGCGGCAGGCCTCCACCTGTTCCGTCATCGCCGAGGCGGTGAGCGCGATGATGGGCACCCGCCGCGCCTCGCCGGACAGCTGGCGGATGCGGCGCGTCGCCTCGAAACCGTCCATGACGGGCATCTGCACGTCCATCAGCACGGCATCGAACGTGTTGGCCTCGACGGCGGCCAGCGCTTCGCTGCCATCGGCGGCGAGCGTCACCTGGTGGCCGGCTTGCTCCAGCATGACGCGCGCCAGCGTGCGATTCACCGCGATATCGTCCACCACGAGCAGGCGCAGCGGCCGGTCGGTCTCCTCCTCGACCGGCCGGGCCTCGTCCGCCGCCATCGACAAGGGCAGCACGGGCCTGGGCGGAAGGGGCTTCGCGATGGCGGGCAGCGACACCTCGGCCCAGAACATGGCCCCTTTGCTTCCGCCCTGGCCGCCGCCGTCGCCCACGCCGATCTGGCCGCCCATGGCGCTCACGAGCTGCTCCGAGATCGCGAGGCCGAGGCCGGTGCCGGCGCCGCTTTCCGCGCCGGCCTGGAGCTGGCTGAAGTCGCGGAACAGCCGCTCGCGCTGCTCGGCCGGAATGCCGGGGCCCGAATCCTCGACCTCGAAGCGTATGACGTGGGGATGCTGCGTTGCGCGCAGCCGCAGCGCCACGCGGCCGCCCTGCGGGCTGAACTTCACGGCGTTGGAGAGCAGGTTGAGCAGGACCTGCCGCAGGCGCATGGCGTCGGCCATGACGGTGGCCGGCAGCGAGGCCTCGGTGTCGAGCGCGACGGCGATGCGCTTGCGCTCCACCTCGGGCATCACGAGGGCGATGCAGGCCTCGGCCAGCGGCCGCAGCGGCGTGGGGGCCGGGCGCAGTTCCAGCTTGCCGGCCTCCGCCTTGGTGAGGTCGAGCAGGGTGTTCACCACGTCGCGCAGATGGGCCGCGGCATCGTGCATGAGGCGCAGCCGGTCGCGTGATTCGTCCTGGATGCGCTGGTCCTGCAGCACGATCTGCGCATAGCCGAGCACCGCGTTCAGCGGCGTGCGCAGCTCGTGCGACATGCGGGCGAGGAACATGCCGCGCGCCACGGTGGCCTTCTCCGCGTCGTCGCGCGCGGCGGCGAGCTGCGTCATCGCGGCCTTGAGCGCGGTGATATCGGTGCGGATGCCCACCGTGCCGCCATCGGGCATGACGCGTTCGGTGATCAGGATCCAGCGCCCGCCGGGCAGCAGCCGCTCGACGATCAGCCCGCCCGCGCGCCGCTGCTCCTGCAGTTCGCGGATGAAGCTTTCGATGTCGCCCTTGAGCTGCGGGTACTGGCCGCGCCTGGCGCCCTCGCGGACGATGTCCTCGAAGTGCGCCCCCTCCTCGATGAAGGGCGCCGAGAGGCTGTACATCTCCCGGTAGCTCTGGTTGCAGACGATCAGGCGGTCGTCGGCGCCGTACATGACGAAGCCGTCGGTCATGCTGTTCAGCGCGCTCTCCAGACGCAGGCGCCAGCGCAGGCGCTCCTCCTCCACCCGGCTGCGCTGCGTGACCCAGACCAGCAGCGAGATCATCAGCGCGACCAGGACCAGCGTCAGCACGACGGAGAAGAGCGCTGCGCGTTCGCGGTCGTCGCGCCATTCGGCCAGCACGAGGTCGAGGTCCATCTCGGTCACGATGCGGATGTGCGGGTAGATCGTCGAACGCGTGGTGGTGATGACCTCGCGCCCGTCCAGCCGCGACCGCCGGATCGCGGCCGGGCCCGGCTCCGTCGGATCGGGGATGCGCTGCCCGAGCCGGGCATTGTCCTGCGGGAAGGAGGCGAGGAGGGTGCCGTCCTTGCGTTCGATCCAGACGCGCAGGCCCGGAGCCTCGCCGCCGGCGTTGAGCAGCGCGGCGAGGCTGGGCAGCGTCACCTCGGCGACGCCATGCGCGGCGCCGAAGCCGGGCAGTTGCAGCACGCGGGCGAAGAGGAGCGAGAACTCGCCGGTCGCGGGGTTCAGGGCGGGACCGGCGATGGCCAGCCCGCTGGAATGAAGTCCGGCGTCCTCGTAGTCGGGCCCGAGCGGCACCGGCAGCCTCCGCCGGCGCGAGGCCGGCAGCGCGGCCGCCAAGGGCTGGCTGTCGGCGCCGACCAGCAGCAGGTCGCGGAAGGCGAAGTTCTGGCTGTTGATCTGCCGCAGCGCGGCGTTCACGCCCGCGACGTTCATGCTGTGCTCGCCGGTCAGCGGCGCCAGGAGCAAAGGCAGGCCGACCAGCGTCGCATCCACCTGCACGAAGCTGCGGTTGACCGCGCCCTCGACCGAGCGGCTGACGCGCTCGGCCAGGCCGGTGGCGGCCATGATCGCCGTGTCATGGGCCTTGGTGACGAGCTGGGACACCGCCAGGACCTGCGCGAGCAGCAGCACGCTCACGCCGAGGATGATGGAAAGGCGGATTCGGCGCGCGGGCCTCGGCATGGTGGCCGCCGCCCCCGGGAGCGCATTTCCTCCGCCAGGCGGTAGGCCCGGGCTTCCCGTTCCCCGGCTTCTCGCGCCCGTGCTGGCCGCGCCCTTGCTGGCCGTTCCCGTGCTGGCCGCTTCCGTCCTGGCTGTGCTCATGCTCACGGGCGGGCCGGGATGCCGACGGAGGCGCCGAGGCTCTCGTTCCAGGCGTCCGCGCAGGCGGGCCCGCAGCGCTCGATCCAGTTCGGCAGCACCACGTCGCGCAGCAGGAGCCTGCGCCGGTGCTCGTCCTCCTCGCTGACCGGGACGATCTGCATTCGCCCCGGCCGGCCGCCGCGGCAGGAGGGCTGCCCGGCGTTGCAGGCGAGGCCTTCCTCCGTCTCCCGCTCCGCCGCGGCCCAGATTTCGGACTCCAGCTCCGAAATTCCCTGGCGCAGGATCTGGCGCAGGTCGGCGGGCAGGGCGTTCCAGCTCGGCCGGTGGACGCCGAAGACGCTGAGGCCCCAGGTGATGGCCATGCGGTGGACGTAGCTGGTGACGTCCGGCAGCCCGATGGTGTTCCCCGAGAGGGAACCGGTGATCGCGCATTCCGCCTGGCCGTTCCGCATGGCGCTCACGGTTTCGTTGAAGGGTGTCACGACCGAGATGGCGCCGAGCGCCGTGATGACGTCGGCCTGGCCCACCGAGGAGGTTCGGATGCGGCGGCCGTCGAGGTCGGAGAGGCTTGCGAAGGGGCGCGTGCAGAACAGCACCTGCGCCGGATAGGTGTAGATGGCCAGGACCTCGATGTCGTAGTTGTCGGCGAGGGTACGCAGAATGCGCGGGCGGTAGGCGCGGGTGTTCTCGCGCAACCGCTGCATGTCCGGGTTCAGGGTGGGCAGGTCGCCGCCGGCGAGCTCGGGCTCGTCCGCGGCGGCGGTGGCGAGGAGGAGCGTGCCGAAGGGGACCACGCCGAGGCGCATGAGGTGCAGCATCTCGGCCGGGCGGATGCCGCTGCGGTCGGAAGGTTCGATCTCGGCGGTCATCCGGCCTTGCGTGATCTGCGACAGCCGCTGCTGCCAGAAAGGCGCCTCGTAGCGCAGGTACTGGCTCACCCCGGCGAGGCCGCCGATCACCTTGATCCGGATCGGGCCGGAAGGGGCCGGGCCGGAGGGGGTGGGGCCGATCGGGGCCGGCGGGCGCGAGGATTGCGCCCGCGCATCGCTCGTCAGACCGCATCCGGCGAGCATCAGGCCGATGCAGGCCGCCAGCAGGGCAGCCCGGCCCGGCCCCCGAGATCGGGACGGGCCGGTGCCGAGGAGGGAGGCCGCCAAGCGTCGAAACTGCATGCCGATCTCGCCATGGTTGAGCAATGGTTCGTTATATCACTAAGAGATTGTATCTTCGGGTTCGGGCTCGCGGTAGCGCCTATGCCTGGGCAGGCTGTAGAGTTTTGTAGCCGTTCCTGCCTGAGCGTGGGCGAAACTCCGGTTTGGCGGCGCTGTATTCGTTTCCCTTCGGTCGGGCGGGGGCGATTTGAATTCCCCTGCATGAGGTCGTCCTTTTGCGGGGGCTCTCGGCTCGGCCTGAGCTGCCAGGACCGCCAGCACGTTCAGCATCGCGTCGCGCAGCCCGGATTCGCGAATCCGGGCCAGGTGCCCGAAGGCGGCGCAGGCATCGGCGAAGATGGGGTCGTCAGGACCGGGACTGTCACTCTCGGCATCGGGATGGAGATTCATGAGCAGTGCCGCCGGCGCGACGTCGAGCACTCCGGCGAAGCGCAGTAGCCGGCCGATCGAGAGCCGGGTGAGGCCGGTCTCGTATTTCTCGACCTGCTGCGGCGAGACGCCGAGGCCGGCCGCGACGATCCGACGTGAGATTCGCCGTGCCTCCCGAATTTGCCGGAGCCGGACTCCCAGCGCGAGGTCGGCGGCATCGGCGCTGACGGGAGGCTCTCGAAGCTTCTTGGCGATCATGGCCGGGACTCCTTTCCTCTTCGGCCCCGATGGTTCTTGCACTGGGGCGGGGTGGGGCCTGTCGACCTGGAAGGGTTCCGGGCCGGTAGGATAACCACTGTTTTTCGTATGTTAAGGAATGAAATGCCCGCAAAGGTTGTGCAAAGGGTGATATGTGGAGTTTTGTGGAGCGGCTGGCGCCTTGTCGTCGTCTTTCAATTGCATGAAATTTCATTCGCCTGAAGCGCGGATCCGCAGCCGTGTGCAGTGTCGGCCCTTCGATGCCCTTCCGGCGAAGTTTATTTTGCTTGACCCGAATGGGTCGCGTTCCCGACGTTATACTCTTCGAAAACCACGATGTTTGTTGACTTTGAAGCATGCGAAGTTAATTTATGAGGCGACTGTAAAAGTCGACAAAGATCTTCTCATGCCGAGGAATGCAACTTATGCGAGCAAATGGTCAGAGAATTTCCGCGCGACGCGTGTTATCGACCCTTGGATTGCACGCGCCTGGGCGTCCGGCGCGGAAGTCGCAGCTGTGTTGAGAACGAAAGGGGTTGGGCGTGTTTCGTCGTAGGGTCGGGGGGCCTGATGTCTCCACGGAAGCCGGAGTCGAGCGAAAGATGACCTACGGCGACGCCGACCGGATTCAGGCTCGGAAGGGCCTCCAGCCATGAGCGCCGGCACTGGCATCCGGCGCGGCCTGCGCCTCACGGACGGGGCGGCCATCTATCTCGCGATGCTCGGGCTCTTCCTGCTTGGCGCCGGTGTCGCGGTCGGCGTCGCCTGGCGAGCCCTCTCCTCCAATGATCGGCTGGCCCTCGAGGGTGTGGACGCCCTGGCGCGGGTGGCCCGCGCGGGTGCCTCCCTGCAGGCCGAGCGCGCGGCCGAGGCCGTGCTGGATTTCCAGGCGCTGGCCCAGTCCCAGCTCGTCTCCCGCTCGGGCCGGCTGGCCCTGCCGGGCGCGACCCTCGACAGCTATCTGCGCGAGATGATGCCCGGCCATCCCGAGTTCGCCGATCTCGTGCTGTTCGATGCCGCCGGCACGCCGGTCTGGTCGGCCGGCGCCGCCGCCGGATCCCAGGCCCGCGGCACCGTGACCGCCTGCTGGGACCATCTCGGCAGTCCGGACGAGATCCAGATCGGCCGGCCGCGCCGTGCGGCGCCCCTGCAGCAGCCCGTCATCTGCCTTCGCCACGCGCTCTGGAGCCCGGCGGGCGAACTGGTCGGATATGCCGCGGTGGTCTTCGATGCCGAGCAGCTCTCGCTGCGCCTGCGGGAGGGGCAGGTGGACAATCCCGGCGTCGCGACGCTGATGCGCAACGACGGCGCCATCCTGGCCCGCAGCGAGAATCCACGCCTGCATGTCGGAGCGGTCCTGCCGCCGAGGAACATGGAGGCGATGCAGGGCATACAGGGCCTGCGTCGCATCTCCAGCCCGGTCGACGGTCGGCCCCTGCACGCGGCCTGGGGCCGCATTCCCCGGATGCCCATGACCATCATGGTCGGCATCGATCCCACCCCCTACGTCGCGCAGGCCGCGAAGAAGCGGCGGATGGTCCTGTGGATGCTGGCCATCGGCGTGGCGGCGATGGTGGCCGCCTTCACGGCCGCCGCCGTCGTTCTGGACCGCCGCCGCCGCCTCGCCGAGCGCGACCGCGTCCAGGAGAGCCTGGAGCGCGACGAGGCCGAGCACACCCGGCTGCTCTCGACCTTCGACCCGCAGCCGAGCGCCAGCTACCACGGCACGATCGATGCGGAGGGCTGGCTCTACGGCGAGGAGGTCGGCCCCGAGATGCCGCGGATCACCGGCGGGCCCGACCTGCCCGTCATGCCCGGCGGCCCCGCCGCCCGCCGCGCCTTCTTCCGCCGGGTGACCGAATTCGGCGAGCATGTCCGCGAATACCGCCTGCGCATGCCGGACGGCTCGGGCCTCTGGATCCGCGAGCGCTGCCGCGTCGCCGCGCAGGTCTCCCCGACCGAGGCCGAGGTGGTCGGCGTCGTGACCGACATCGAGGAGGAACGGCAGATGCGGGCCCAGACCGAGGCCGGCGCCCGCCTCACCGTGCTCGGACAGATGGCGGCGAGCATCGCGCACGAGATCAGCCAGCCGCTCTCGGCCATCTCCATCGCGGCCGAGATCAGCCTCGCGCATCTCCAGACCCCGGGTGATCTGCCGAAGGCGCAGCGCTACGTCGAGAACATCCTCCGCCAGGTGGAGCGGATGCGCGACATCGCCAGCCATCTGCGCACCTTCTCCCGCACCGATGACGGACCGCTCGACGAGGTCCGGCTCGATGCGGTGGTCCAGGGCGCGCTGGAGGTGACCGGCGCCTCGCTGCGCAAGGACGGGGTGGTGGTGGAGGTCCCCGACCTGCACGACCTTCCGGCCGTGCAGGGCCGGCTCATCCCGCTGGAGCAGGTGCTGGTCAACCTGCTCATCAATGCGCGTGACGCGATGGCCCACCTGCCGGTCGGGCAGCGTGTCGTGGCCCTCGCGGTCGATCGGCCGAGCGGGGCCGACTGGATCACGATCTTCGTCCGCGACCAGGGACACGGCCTGCCGGAGGGCATCGTCCAGCACGCCTTCGAGCCTTTCTTCACCACCAAGCCGCCGGGCCAGGGCACCGGCCTCGGCCTCTCGATCGCCTATGGCACGATCCTGGCCTTCGGCGGCGAGATCACGCTCGGCAATCTGCCGGGCGGCGGCGCCGAGGTGGCGATCCGCCTCCGGCTCGCCTATCCGGCCGAGGTCGCGGTGCCCGAGCCGATGGTGCGGGCCCCGCCCGCGCCCATCGCCCGAAGCCGAGCCGAACTGAGGCCTATCGGATGATGATGATGTCCAATCCTCCCCGCATCCTCGTCGTCGACGACGACCCGGACTTCGCCCAGCTGCTCGGCGACTATCTCGGCCTGCACGGCTGCACGGTGCAGGCCGCGCTGGATGAGCCGCAGCTCAAATCCGCCGTCACGACCTTCGCGCCCGACCTCGTGCTGCTCGACCAGCGGCTGGGCCATGTCTCGGGCACCGACGTGCTGCGCGGGCTCCGCGCGGTCTCCGATGTGCCCTGCATCATCGTCACCGGCGCGTCCGAGACGATGGACCGCATCGTCAACCTCGAGATCGGCGCGGATGACGAGATGGAGAAGACCATCACGCCGCGCGAGATGCTCGCTCGCATCCGCTCCGTCCTGCGCCGCCGTCGCCGCGAGGGCGACGCGCCACCTGCCGAGCCCGCGCGCCCGAGCTGGCACCTCGACGCCGAGCGGCGGTTGCTGCGGCAGCCGGGCGGCGCGGTCTGCACGCTGACCAATGCGGAGTTCGAGACGCTCCACATGCTGCACGCGGCGAAGGGCAATCCCGTCAGCAGGGCCGAGCTCTGCGGGCAGGTCTTCGGGCGGCCCTTCCGCGTGGGCGACCGGGCGGTGGACACGATCGTGAAGAATCTGCGGCGGAAGATCGAGCCGGAAGCGAGCGACTTCGTCTCGATCCAGGCGGTGCGCACCTTCGGCTACGTTTTCGTGGGCTTTCCCTAAGCGGATCCAAAGATCGGGTTCCAGGCAGTAGAGGACAATGCGAGGGGCTCTGCCCCTCGACCCCGCCAGGGCTTTGGGCCCTGGACCCTATAACTTGATGTCGGCGGCGACCGTGACCTTGCCGCCGAGCAGGTCCGACAGGGCCTGCAGGCCCGCCACGCCGCAGGCCGTGTCCTGCTCGCCATTGCCGCCCGACAGGCCGATGCCGCCGATCACCGCGCCATCGTACACAATCGGGAAGCCGCCGACGAAGACGGCGAAGCGGCCCTCGAAGCTCCACTGAATGCCGAAGGCCTCGTTGCCGGGCAGGGCAGGGCCATTGGGCGGCGTGTTGAACAGGTGGGTCGAGCGCGTGTGCCCGGCCGCAGTGAAGGCCTTGTTCCAGGCGATCTGCGGGCCGGTCACGCGCGCCCCGTCCATCCGCTCGATGAGCAACGGATGCCCGCCATCGTCCACGATGCACACGGTCTGCGCGACGTCGATCTCGCGCGCCTTCGCCGTCGCGGCATCCACCATCGCGCGCGCCTCGCGCTGTTCCAGTTTCCAGGCGGTCTTCATGCGGGCGGGCTTCCAGGTTTCGGCGGCGGTGGCGGCCAGGAGACGCTGACGTCCCCGGCCAGAAAAGTCTGGCACGCCATGCGCCAGCCTTCGGCGAATTGTTCCTCGGTCAGGTGCTTGCGCTCCTTGGGCTTGATGGCGTCGGCGTACTCGCGCCCCTGCTCGATGCGGCACTTGCAGGTACCGCAGAGCCCGCCGCCGCATTTGAATGGAATGCCGCCCTTCTCGCGTAGCGAGACGCGCAGCAGGTTGCTGTTCTCGGGCGCCTCGACCGTCTTGTTGCCGTT
>JAQGHZ010000039.1 GCA_028291485.1 Rubritepida sp.
GAATGGCGGCAGGCGCTCGGCATCGCCCCGACCGTGCCGGCCCAGCCGCTGATCGACCGCCTTTATGCCGTCTGGCGCGCGATGCGCGCGGGGGATCAGGGCGCTGCCGCGGCGGTATTGCCGCCGACGCTGATCCCCCCCGGCGGCCAGGCCGTGCTCGCCAGGCTTGCCGCGCTGCCGCCCCTGCCGCAGACGGCGCTCGCCGCCAGTGCCGCAGCCCGCGTTCAGTTCGAGGGCGAATCACCCTCCTCCGGCCGCCGCCGGCTGTGAGGCTGCGGCTTCTGGCGGGCCTGCTGGCCCTCTCCGCCTGCGCGGAGATGACGCGGCCCCCGCCGCCGGAGCCGCCGACCGAACTCGCCGGCGGGCTGGTCGCCCAGCCGCTCTCCGCCATCCTGGACCGTGCCGTGGCCGATTTCGACCGTGGCGGAGGGGGCCTCGAGGGCCATCCCGCCGAGACCGCGCTGGCCGTCGCGCGGCTGGAATGGCTGGGCGGCGAGGCGCGGCAGGGCGGCCGGCTCGCGAACCTGCCGGACTCCTACCTCTTTGGCCTGCGACGCGGGGTGCAGGAGGGCCGGCAGGCCCTGGCCATCGCGCCGGATGCGACGCCCGAGACCACCGTGCCCGCGCTGCTCGCCGCCTATCGCGCGATTGCGCGCAGCGACACGGCCGCGGCCCAGGCGGCCCTGACCGGCCCGGATTTCCGCGACACCGACCGTCCGACGCTCAACCGTCTGCGCGAGCCGGGGCCCTTTCCGGACACGACGCTGGCGCTGCCGACCATCCGCGACGAGGTCGCGCGGCTGGTCGCCGACGGCCGGATCAACCGGCGTGTCAGCTCCGAAATCATGGATGCCGCCATCACCACGCCCGAGCTGAGCGGCGGGGCGGGCCGCTGAGCGGCTTCGTCCTTATAAAATTTTATCTGAAATCAATCGAAGCGGAGACCGCCCGGGGCCGAGCCCCTCGCATCAGTCCATCGCCATCACGCGGACATAGCTGCCCGGCGCATCCTCGACCGGCGTGAGCTTGCCGTCGCCCGGCTGGCGGGCCGGCACCTCGGCGCGGTCGATCGCGCAGACCCAGCGGTGCCAGTCCGGCCACCAGCTCCCGGCCAGTTCCGTCGCGCCGGCGAACCACACGTCCGGGCCCGGCGGCAGTTCGTCGTTCACCCAGTGGCTGTACTTCCCCGAGTCCGGCGGATTCACCACGCCGGCGATGTGCCCCGAGGCCGCCAACACGAAGCGCACCGGACCCGAGAAGATCTGGGTGCCGCGATACGTGCTCTTCCACGGCGCGATATGATCCTCGCGCGTCGAAATCATGTAGCTCGGCACCTTGATCTTCCGCAGGTCGATCTTCGTGCCCATCAGCTCGATTGCATTCGGGTCCGTGGGGAGCTTCACCAGGTCGTTCTCCTGGTACATCCGCCGCAGGTAGAAGCTGTGCATCTTCGCCGGCATGCGGGTGCTGTCGTCGTTCCAGTAGAGCAGGTCGAAGGGGAAGGGGTCCTGGCCCAGCAGGTAGTTGTTCACCACGAAGGACCAGATGAGGTCGTTGGCGCGCAGCATGTTGAAGGTCGTCGCCATCTCGCGGCCGTCGAGGAAGCCGCGCTTGCCCATCCGCTCCTCGAGCGCCTTGAGCTGCTCCTCGTCGATGAAGACGCCGAGCTCGCCGGCCTCCTCGAAGTCGGTCATCGTCACGAAATAGGTGGCTGATTTGATCCGGTTGTCCCGCTTGGCGGCCATATAGGCCAGCGTGGTCGCCAGCAGCGTGCCGCCGAGGCAATAGCCGATGGCGTTCACCTGGCGCTCGCCGGTCGCGGCCTCGATGGCGTCGAGGGCGGCCAGCACGCCCTCCTTCATGTAGTCCTCGAAGCCCTTCTCGGAGAGGTGCTCGTCCGGGTTCACCCAGGAGGCGACGAAGACCGTATGCCCCTGGTCGACCGCCCAGCGGATGAAGCTGTTCTTCGGCCGGAGGTCGAGGATGTAGAACTTGTTGATCCAGGGCGGGAAGATCACCAGCGGGCGCTTCAGTACCTTCGCCGTCGTCGGGTTGTACTGGATGAGCTGCATCAGCGGCGTCTGGAAGATCACCTTCCCCGGCGTGACCGCGATGTTCTCGCCGACCTTGAACTTGCTGTCGTCCGTCATGCGGATGCGCAGCTTGCCCTTTCCCCGCTCCAGGTCGGACAGCAGGTTCGACAGACCCTTGAGGAGGTTAGTTCCGCCGGTTTCCGCGGTTCGGCGGAGCACCTCGGGGTTGGTCATCACGAAGTTCGCCGGGCTCATCGCATCGACGAATTGCCGCGTGTAGAAATCGACCTTCTGCGCCGTCTTGGCGTCGAGCCCATTGGCCGAATGCACCGCGCTGGTGAAGTAGCGCGCCGAGAGCAGGTAGGACTGGCGGATGAAGTCGAAGACTTCGTTCTCCCGCCAGGCCTCGTGCTTGAAGCGCTTGTCTCCCTTGGCTTCCTCGATCACGGCGCCGACATGCGGCTCGCCCAGCATGCGCCGCGCGGTGTTCGACCAGAGGGTGAGGTAGTCCTGCCAGAAGCCGAGCTGCGCCTGCACCAGCCCGGCCGGGTTGGCCATGAGCTTGGCGGTCATCTCCAGGAAGGCGGCGCCGATGTTGAGCGGGTCGGGTTTGCCGTCCGCATCCACTTGGCGCTTGAGGAAGTCCTGCACGATGCGCTGCCCGCGCTCGGCGACCTCCGCCATGGTGCGCGAGACCAGAGCGGGGTCGGGCAGATGGTAGTCCGGCGGCGGTTTGCCGCCCGGTGACTGAGTCATTCTGTTAAGTCCCGCCCTTCGACGACCATGCTCTCTTTCGCGTCCACGTCCTGCGGGGTTATCAATCACCCGACTCCTTCGAGGACGCCGCGTGACGCTTCACACCAGGAAAATGGCCCGAACCGCTGCGGGGGAGGGTAGTGACCGCCCCGCCGCGGATCAAGCGCGGCCGCTGGCGATGGCCCGGCTGCTCCTGCTCGGGCTCCCGCTCGGGGCTTGCCTGGGGGCCTGCTCGGTTCCCGGCCAGATCGACCTGCGCGCCCTGGGGCGCGACATCTCGGGCGCCGCCCTCGATTCGCGGCTGCCGCCGCCGGGCACGGATCGGCCGACGCCGAACCTGGCCTCCGTGCCGCCCATTCCCGAGCGTCCCGATTTCGCGGCCCGCGCGGCGCTGACCGGCCGGCTGGAGGCGGAGCGCACCGCCTCCACCACGGAGGTTCCGGTCCTCCGGCCCGCCGACCCGTTGACCGCGCCCGACGCGCCGGGACAGCCGCCGATCCCTGCGCGCCCGCCATCCCCGCCGGCCCTCGCCCGGGCGCCGGCGATCCCATGGACGACGTCGCAGCCCGCGCGGTCCGCTCCCGCCGCGGCGGACCCGACCGCGCGTCCGCCGGATCTGCTGGGGCCCGAGCGCATCACGCCGGGCG
>JAQGHZ010000103.1 GCA_028291485.1 Rubritepida sp.
CACGGCGATCAACCTCCAGGCCGCGGGGAATGGCAGAGGGGCGATCACCGGAGACTTCGTGCTGACCACCGGAGAGGTGGTGCCGGTGCAGCGGGCGCTGATCGAGAACGGCATCGAGGTGACGGCCATCCACAGCCACATGATCGGCGAGGAACCGCGCCTCTTCTTCCTGCATTTCTGGGCGGTGAACGACCCGGAAGCCCTCGGCCGCGGTCTGCGCGCCGCGCTCGACCGCACCAACTCGGCGCGCCCGGCGCGCTAGTGTCCTGCCCCCGAAGTTCGCCGCTCTTCGCGGCGGAGTTCGGGGATAAGCAGGCCACGGAAAAAACCAAGCTAGTGGCATGAAGATGGAGGTCGCCGCATAGCGGCGAACTTCAGATTCAGGACACTAGCGGCTGAACCTGCTTGAGGGAGGAACCCGAGTGTTCGTCCGTTGGCACATTCTCCGGTTGCTGGTGGCGCTCGCGGGGTCGTACCCCGCCGCGGCACAGCCGGTTCCGCACGGGGAGTTGCCCTTGCAAGTCGAAGCGGAGATCGCGGTCGGCGAGGTGCGTGGAAGGCAACCGTTCCTGGCCTTCCACGAGCCGCCAGCCCTCGCCGTCCTCGACCTGAAGGACAGCTCGGTCCTCTGCCCACTGCCGCGCGCCCCATGATGGACGGAATCGCGCT
The DNA here is from genome assembly GCA_028291485.1 of Rubritepida sp. Taxonomy (GTDB): domain Bacteria; phylum Pseudomonadota; class Alphaproteobacteria; order Acetobacterales; family Acetobacteraceae; genus Roseococcus. The sequence goes on from JAQGHZ010000103.1 coordinate 670, forward strand.
TCCTGACCTGACGATGTTCCTGGCGGCCACGTTCCTGGCCTCCGCTCTCGCTGGCCTGGCTGGCTTCGCCTTCGGTTTGTTGGCGGCGGCATTCTGGCTTCACATCCTCTCGCCGCTGCAAACCACAACGCTCATCGTCATGTTCGGTCTCATCGTCCAGGGCGTGTCGGTCTGGCGTGTGCGGCGCGCGCTGAGCGTTGCCCGGCTTTGGCCGTTCCTGGTGGGTGCCGTCCTCGGCGTTCCGATCGGGGTGGAGTTTCTCCGTGGCGGCGATCCGAGCCTCATTCGCCGCGGAGTGGGCATCGTACTTTTGCTTTTCAGCTTCTATGCCATGGCGCGGCCGAGGCCCGGCGGCGTGGCAGCAGGCGGGCGCGCGGCAGACGGAGCAGTCGGCCTTCTGAGCGGTGTGCTCGGAGGAGCCACCGGGTTGGCTGGGATCCTGCCGGTGGTCTGGTGCAATCTTCGCGGCTGGCCGAAGGACGAGCAGCGAGCCGTATTCCAGACCGTCGCCGTGGCCATCTTCGTTGCCACGGCTTTATGGCTCAGGGTCGAGGGATCCATCGCGGAAGACACCGTCTGGCTGGCGGTGATCGGGTTGCCGGCGGTGCTGGCTGGCACATGGACGGGACTGCGACTCTATGGACGCCTCGACGACGCGGCATTCCGCTACGCCGTGCTCGCGCTCCTGGCCTTATCCGGCGTGGTCCTGATGTGGTGACACCGACTTCTGCAGCTCCCGCACGCAACAAGGCCAGCACGCACAAGGAATGACTCACATGAACAAGGCTGCGACCTCGATGAGGCCCACGCACCGTCTCCACGGCGAGGGCACCCCCCTCAGGCTCGCCCTGATGTGGCGAGGCAATCCGGATGCGCCGGATCAACCCACCGCGCATCTCGCCCGGCTTCAGCCGCTCGCCGACGCATTGATCGAAGCCGGGGCAGAGATCGAGCCGGTCGTGTATTTCGACGACACGGTCGAGGCCGTCCGCGACCGGCTGCTGCGGTGCGACGGGGTGATGGTCTGGGTCAATCCGCTCGCTAACGGGCGGGATCGCTCCCGCCTCGACCCGATGCTTCGCCAGGTCGCCAGCGGCGGTACCTGGGTGAGCGCCCATCCGGACGTGATCCTGAAGATGGGGACGAAGGAGGTGCTGTACCGAACCCGGGAATTAAGCTGGGGTGCTGACACTCACCTCTACGAGACATTCCAGGCGTTCGAGGAGCAGTTCCCCTCTCGCCTCGGGGCGGGGCTACCGCGCATCCTCAAACCGCAACGGGGCAACGATGGCCAAGGCATCTGGAAGGTGCGGTTGGACCGCGACGGCGGCTCCGGTCACTCCGGCGCGCTGGCTCCCTCGTCGGACGCCGCGATGGTGGTCGTCCAGGCCGCGGCGAACGACGGTGTGGAGGTCTTGCGCCTCTCGGAATTCATCCAGCGTTGCCGGCCTTACTTTTCCGGCGCGGGTTGCCTTGTCGATCAGGCGTTCCAGCAGCGCGTCGGCGAGGGAATGATCCGCTGCTACCTGTCGCAGGATCGGGTTGTCGGATTCGCCGAGCAGTGGCCCAGGATCAAAGCCACCACGGCAGAGATGCCCGCCCTTGGAATGGCCTCGGCAAAAATGATGCACGAGCCGTCGGCCCCCCGGTTCCAGCGCCTTCGCCGGATAATGGAAGCGTCATGGCTTCCATCCATGCTGGGCATCCTCGACCTGACCCCAGCCGCCTTGCCTGCAGTCTGGGACGCCGACTTCCTTCTCGGGGAACCGGACGCGTCCGGGGATGACACATACGTGCTCTGCGAGATCAACGTCAGCGCGGTGCTGCCCTTCCCGGACACCGCAGCGGGCAACATCGCTCGCACTGCGGTCCACTGCATGGAAGCGGCACGGCAA
>JAQGHZ010000107.1 GCA_028291485.1 Rubritepida sp.
GGCACGCCGAAGAGCACGACGGTCTTGCCGGCGAAGAGGTCGTCCGTGGAAACCTCCAGCGGTCCGTCGGCCGTGGCCTGCATGAGCTTCGCCGAGGGGATCTTGTCGCCGACCTTGATCGTCATTCTGGGGTTCCTCCGAGGGGGATGTGACGAAATGTGTAGGCGCTCTGGAAAATCCTGTCACGCTTGCGCCGGCGATGCGGCATCCTCACATTTGTGGCCATGGCAAGATACGACTGGAAATCGGCCCTCGGGGCCGCCAACCCCCTTCAGGACCCGGCGACGCAGCTCGCCGGGCAGTTGCTCGTCGCCATGCCGAACCTGCGCGACCCAAACTTCGCGGGCAGCGTGATCGTCCTCTGCGCGCATTCCTCGGGCGGCGCGATGGGGCTGATCCTCAACCACCCCATCCCCAAGCTCTCCTTCGAGGAACTGCTGAAGCAGGTCGGCGTCGAGCCGCTGCCGCCGCAGCGCAGCATCCGCCTCGTCAACGGCGGCCCGGTCGAGGAAAGCCGCGGCTTCGTGCTGCACAGCGGCGAGTGGAAGGCCGAGGGCTCGCTGCCCGTCGAGGGCGGCTACGCGCTCACGGCCAGCCTGGATATCCTCAAGGCCATCGCCTCCGGCGGCGGGCCGAAGCAAGGCCTGCTGGCGCTGGGCTATGCCGGCTGGGGCGCCGGCCAGCTCGAGGCCGAGATCGCCCGGAACGACTGGCTCTCCGTCCCCGCCGACGAGGACCTGCTCTTCGGCGGCGACGACCGCACGCGCTGGCGTCGCGCGCTGGCCAAGCTGAACATCGACCCGACGCTGCTGTCCGGCGAGGCCGGGCACGCCTGACATCGAGACGACCAACGGCCGGATAATCCGGCCGCAACTGCGGCCGGCGCCGCCCACTCCAGCTTCCCGCCAGGTGCGCCAGTGGCGCGGCGAAGCCAAGGCGGCGGAGCCGCCGCCCGGCGTCTGAGGGCGGCCTAAATCCGTCTTACGTTCCAGAAGGCGATGATCCCCTCCAGCACCCCCGTGATGTTCCGCCGGTGCGCCGTCTTGGAGAAATACTGCCCGGTCGGCAGATAGGTCGCCTGCTGCAGGATCTCGCCCTGGAACTCCGCCGCGATCCGCTTCTGGCTGTCGAGGTCCGGCGCGTCGATCCAGGCCATCCGCAGCTCCTCGGCCTTCGGCGCGCTGGGCCAGCCGAACCAGGCATCCGCCCCGTTGGACCGCAGCACCTGGTAGCCGAGCGGGTTCACGGAATCGATGCCGAACCAGGTGGTGTGGAACATGCTCCACCCGCCCTTTTCCACCGGCTCCCGGCTCGCGCGGCGCTGCACCACCGAGCCCCAGTCCATCACCTGGAAGTCGACGTTCATGCCGATCTTCACCAGCAGGTCCCGCCCGACCTCCGACAGCGCCGTAAGCGCCGGCTGGTCCGAGGCCCCCATCAGCACCACGCGCTCGCCATTGTACCCCGCCTCGCGCAATTCCCGCTTCGAGCGCTCGAGGTCGCGCGGGCGGGTGATGATCTCCATCCCCGCCTCGTTCGCCAGCGGCGTGCCGGGCGTGAAGATGCCGACATTGTCGCGGTAGATGCCGGGCTCGGTCCCCGCCGCCGCGATCATGAAGTCGGCCTGCGACATGGCGCCCACCACGGCGCGGCGCACCGCCGGCCTGTCGAAGGGCGGCTGCAGGCAGTTGAAGATGCCGCTGCCCACCGTGCCGAGCGGGCTCGCGCTCGCCGTGACGATCTCGCGCGAGCGGCGCAGCAGGGGCAGGAGGTCGTTGGGCGGGTTCTCCCACCAGTCGATCTCGCCATTGGCCAGCGCGGCGGCCTTGGTCGCCGCGTCCGGCATCACCGTCCACTCCACGCGGTCGAAATGCGTGATCTTCGGCCCGGCCGACCAGGCGATCTGCCCGGTCTCGCGCGGCTTGTAGCCGGCGAAGCGCTCATAGACGACGCGCGCGCCGACCACCCGCTCATCCGCCTTCCACCGGAAGGGGCCCGAGCCCACGACCTCGCGGATCGCGGTGAAGGGATCGGAGGCGTCGGCGATGCGCGCCGGCATGATGAACAGCGCCGAGGGCCCGATCTTCGCCAGCGTGTCCAGCATCGGCCCATAGGGCCGGTTGAGGCGGATGACGAAGGTGCGGTCGTCCGGCGAGCTCATCTCCGCGAGCCGCGCCATCATGGCCTGGCCCAGCGAATCCCTTGCCGCCCAGCGCTTGATCGAGGCGATGCAGTCCAGCCCCCGCACCGGCGTGCCGTCATGGAAGGTCTGGCCCTCGCGCAGGCGGAAGGTCCAGCGCTTGCCGTCGTCCTCGACCATGTGGCCTTCCACCATCTGCGGCGTGGGGCTGAGGGTTTCGTCGTAGCCGTAGAGCTGGTCGTAGATCAGCAAGGCGTGGTTGCGCGTGACATAAGCCGTGGTGACCACCGGATCGATGACGGTCAGGTCGGATTGCGGGGCGAATTTCAGCACGCGGCTGCCGGCGGGCTGCGCCAGGGCGGGCGACGCCACCGCGGCGGCGCCGGCGGCGAGAAGGCTTCGACGGTACATCTCTCAAGCTCCAGCCATCGGGTGTGACGGAGCCGGGGGACTGGCGCGGAGCCTGGGCGCTCCTTGATCCCGCCATGAGACAGGATCGGGCGCGGCGGATGCAAGGACGACGTGCGCCCCCCGACACGCAGCCTCGGGCCGACAACCTGAATTCTCAGTTTGTTCTTGACGCCGGATGGGGCTTTCGGCAGTTTTCGTTCAGGAACAATCAGAGAACACAGTCATGCCCGACGGTGCTCACTACCATCTCGCCCAAAAGGGCCGCGGCGCGGTCTCCAACCCGCATGTGCGCTTCGAGGCCCAGTCGGCGGAGGCCTTCGACGACGGCTGGGGCTCGCTCGTCGAGGACATCGCGCCGCTCCGCACCACGCTGACGCGCGAGGCGGCCAAGTCGGCCCTCACCTACAATGACAGTCCCGACATCGGCTTCGACCGCTCGCTGAACCCCTACCGGGGCTGCGAGCACGGCTGCGTCTATTGCTTCGCCCGGCCGAGCCACGCCTATGTGGGGCTCTCACCCGGCCTGGATTTCGAGACGAAGATCCTCTTCAAGCCGGACATGCCGGAGATCCTGGCGCGCGAGCTCTCCCGGCCCGGCTACACGCCCAAGCCGGTGACGCTGGGCGCCAACACCGACCCCTATCAGCCGCTGGAGCGCCACCAGGGCCTGACGCGCCGCATCCTCGAGGTGCTGGAGCGCTTCAACCACCCGGTGAGCATCGTGACCAAGGGCGCCGGCGTGATCCGCGACATCGACATCCTGGCGCGGATGGCGAAGCGGAACCTGGTGCGCGTCTGCGTCTCGATCACCACGCTCGACGCGCGGCTGGCCCGGGTGATGGAGCCGCGCGCGGCGAGCCCGGTGCGGCGGCTGGAGGCGGTGCGGCAACTCTCGGCGGCCGGCATCCCGGTGGCGGTGCTGGCGGCGCCGATGATCCCCGGCATCAACGATGCCGAGCTGGAGAAGATCGTGGAGGCCAGCGCGAAGGCAGGGGCGACGAGCGCGGGCTACGTGCTGCTGCGCCTGCCGCTGGAGCTGAAGCAGATTTTTGAGGAATGGCTGAACCAGCATTTCCCGGACCGGGCGGCGAAGGTGCTGGCGCTGATCCGGCAGACGCGGGGCGGGAAGCTGTACGATTCGACCTTCGGGCAGCGGCAGAGCGGGCAGGGGGTCTATGCGGGGGTGCTGTCGCAGCGGTTTGTGCTGGCGCTGAAGCGGGCCGGGCTGGCGGAGCGGATGCGGCCGGCGCCGTTGGATTGCGGGCACTTCAATGGACGGGCGGATGATCGGCAGCTGGCGCTGTTGTGAGGGCAACCCAGGGCTATCACCTTCAGGTCTAGCGCTGAAAACCTATTAGGAACGGCTGCGACGGGTGCCAAATATCCATGTTAGCCTTGGGTGTTCCGATATCCGCTTCGCGCCCGTCTCGGTCATGCGCGTATCCCTGCCACTTCCCGAAAAGCAGACATAGTCGACCTGCCTCATTTCAGCCGGAACAGGTGGATGGAAGACACGAAGGTCGCAGGACCAGGAGTATGCCTATGCGTCGTTTCGTGTGTGCTCAGCATGCACGCAGCGATGATTAAATTCAGACGCCCCCCGGACGGCCGGACGGCGGCTTCGAATGCGCACTAGCCGACTCGCATCATATTAGAATTCTCAATGGACAGCGAGCAATAGGGGCGTTATTGAAGCGCCGGAAATCGCAGCATGCCGGAGAGAGCCCTTGAGCGTAACCAATATGCTGTCAGTATATGTTGTGGCCAGCGAGTTGGATCTTGTTGAATTCGATCTTGCAGACGATTTTGTTGTCGTTCAATCTGATTTGAGTGGCCGATTTGGCATACGCCCGACCGATCCAAACGATCTACTTCAATGCTGGGTAAAGCGTCGACCCGACCTTCTGATCGGTATGGTCGATCGTCGATCGAAGCTTATCGTCGTGGGGGCTGGTACGATTGCGCTGGCACCACGCTCCTCAACTACAGTCCGGCGGGCGACCGAACTTCTAAAACTAAACGGGTGCCGCCGCGTCCTTACTGAACCGCCACCCAATAATGATTCTTGGATCACCGAACTCGGAGAGATGTACGGCGCAATTCCACCAGAGTTGTTCCACGGAACGTCGGACAAATACCTCGACAGTATACAGGCCAAGGGCCTTATCGTGACTGGTGAGCCCAACTGGGAGCGAAGTGCGAGCGGGCATATCTCTCTTGCTGCAACTGCGCAGATCGCAGCACTTCATGCCAGGGAGACTGCAGCGAAAATCGGCGGCAATCCAATCGTGCTGACCTGTCATAGGCCAGCTACTCTACTGCCCGACTGGGACGTAAAGCGCTGCATAATTGACAACCCTGAGGTCCCGAGTGAAGACGAACAAATCTTGACACGCGAAGCTGGCCTCTTCGGGACACCAGAACCGATTCCTGCCGATCAGATTATCAGGATTTCCGAGCCAGCGCTTCGGATCCCTTATACCTCTTGGAAATCTATCATTATATGACGGGCTTATGGACATTTTGCTTGGGTCGGGCCAGTTCCGCAGTGATATTATTTTCTACTTCCCGCGCTATACTGCGATAGCCCATGCACATGAGGCTATCGCCGATTGTTCCCATTTCAGACAGGCAGGTTCTTTCCTTCGTCCCTGGAAGACTGGACTAAACTGAAGGCCTTTTTTTGAAATCCGAAATGCTGGCCACCATCGCGCGTACCTTGACACCAAATATTGGCGAAGCCGCATGTGCTACAATATTATCTTGCCAGTCCAGGTTTTCGTTCGCCCAAAGAATAAACTGATCGAAATTTAGGGTTTCGTATATAGGTTTATAGTTATTTATAATAATTGCTGGAATCTGCCTCGAAATATAATTATACGCGACCGGGCCGTATATCTTTAAGTACATTCTGCATGCGATGCTGACCGCATCGACATCTCCAACCTTTATAAAGGACCGAATCACGTCCAGCATTGATCCGGACGGGGTGACCCACTTCTTGTTCCCCCGCTCGAACATAGCTTTCAGGAGGTCATTGAACTGCTCCTGAGTCATATTCTCGGCATCCTCAAAGATGCGAGGAATACGCCC
>JAQGHZ010000670.1 GCA_028291485.1 Rubritepida sp.
CGACCGGCACGTCCACGATCGAGCCGGTGCGGCTGACCGTGTCGCCCTCGCGGACGGAAATGTCGGAGCCGAAGAGCACGATACCGACATTGTCGGTCTCGAGGTTCAGCGCCATGCCCTTGATGCCCGAGGCGGGGAAGTCCACCAGCTCGCCGGCCATCACGTTCTGCAGACCGTAGACTCGTGCGATGCCGTCACCGACCGTCAGCACGGTGCCGACCTCGGCCACGTTGGCATCGGCGTCGAATCCCGCGATCTGCTGCTTCAGGATCTCCGAAATCTCGGCCGGACGGATTTCCATCTCAGGCGGCTCCCTTCATGGCGAATTGCATGCGCTGCAGTTTGGACTTGAGGCTGTCGTCGTAGAGGCGCGAACCGATCCGAACGATCAGCCCGCCGAGAATGGTCGGGTCCAGCGTCTCGGTCAGCTTGACGCCGGAGATGCCGCTCTCCGTCAGGCGCGCGACGATCTGGGCGCGCTGCGTGTCGGTGAGCGGGAAGGCGGTGGTGACGTGGGCGACCTGCTGGCCGCGGCGCTCGGCGAGCTTCGCGCCGAAGGCGGCCGTGACGGAGGGCAGCGCGTTCAGCCGGCGGTTGGCGATGAGCACGCCCACCAGCTTGCGCACCTCGTCGCCGATGCCGGCGGATTGGAGGATGGCCGTCAGCATCTTCTGCTGCTCGGCCGCGCCGCGGCGCGGGTCCGCGACAAAGGCGCGGAAGGCAGCATCGTCGCGATAGATCGTGGAAAGGCCCTCGATGTCGGTCGCGATGCGGTCGAGCGCGCCGGGATCGGCCTGCCGCACGTCGTCGGCCAGGCCCAGGAGGGCCAGGGCGTAACGCTCGGCGACGCCGCCAACCTGGGGCGCGTTCGGGGAAATGGTCTCGACGGCCACCTTGCTGTCCCGGTTCAAAGGTTTCAGCCAGGGGTTTCCCTGGCAAAGCGAGGCGGCTCTATCATACGCATGAAGGCACGGCAACCAAGCGAGCCTACTGTTTCACCGAGGATTTCAGAAGGCTCCAGCCGCCGCGCAGGGCGCGGTTTGCCTCGACCAGCGCCGAAGGGGTCGCGCCCTCGTCCAGCAGTCGTTCATTGCGCGCCCGGCGCGCGGAATCGAGCTCCGCGACCACCCGCTCCCAGAGCCGGTCGAGGTTCCAGGCCGCGCCCTCCGGCAGCGCCACCGGGACGACCGCCTCGGACGGCAGCAGGAGCGTGGCGGCCACGGCGTCGCGCGCGGCCTGGATGCTGCGCGCCTTGGGGCCGGCGGGGTTCTCGATGTCGTAGGGCGGGGACCATTCGGCGGCGGGGCGCAGCAGGTCGGCATGGGTCATGGCGGCGAGGAGCGGGGGCGGGCGGCGGCTGCGCTGCTCACCGGCCCAGCCGCGCAGCGCCTCCAGCGCGGCGACGTCGGCCTGGCGTCCGGGCTGGGTGGCGGAGGCGACCCAGAGGATCATGTCGGCGCGCTCCGCTTCGCGCAGGAAGCGCCTGGTGTCGGAGAGCGGCGGCATGTCGGCGATGTTCAGCGCCGGCTTGCCTTCGAGGGTGACGAGGTGCTCGCGCACCGGCCCCTCGCTCGGCAGGGCGCCGACATGGGCGCGGGCCGCGCCGGCAAGGGCATTGAGCAGCGAGGTCTTTCCGGAATTGGCCTGGCCCACGAGGAGGAGGCGGGGCGGCGCCTCGGGCCGGGCGGCCTCGGCATCGATACGGGCCAGCTCGGCCAGTTCGATCGAGGAGAGCCGCAGCCGGCCGGAATAGAGGTCGATGGCCGCGCGGCCCGTCTCGTGGATGAGCTTGGCCGTGGCGGCGCGGCGCAGGTTGTTGCCCAGGAAGCCGCCGGTGGCGCCGAAGGCCAGCCGCTGTCCCTCCTGGGCCACCGCCTGGACCGGGTTCGCCGCGGCGCGGACCACCCGATAGAGCGTCTCGCCGACGTCATAGGCCATCTGCGCCGCCGAGCCGTAGCGGTCCACCAGCCGCTGCAGCCAGAGCGCGTCGCTGATGCGGATGCGCGAGGAGCCCGGCAGGTCGATGACCCAGCGCCGCAGCCGATGCGCCACCTGCTCGGTGACCAGCAGGGCCTCGGGCAGGGTGACGCGGGCCATGGGGTCGGTCTGACCCGGGTGGAAATGGGAGGCCACCAGCTCGATCGTCTGGCGGGACAGTTCCTCGGCGCGTTCCAGCGCATCGAAGTCGAGCGGCTTCGCCTCCTCGGCGAAGCGGAGGACCTTGGCCCAGGCCTCGGCCTCTTCGGTGTTCCAGCCGGATTCGGGCCGGTCCTCGCCGGCCAGCAGCGCGGCGGCGCGGGCGCGGGCCCGGCGGCGCAACAGCACGCGGATCGGCCAGCCGATCAGCCCCAGGGCGGCGGCCGCCAACGCCCATTCCAGGACACGGTGGTTCTGCCAGAGCCAGAGCAGGCCCAGGCCGAACAGCGAGAGCCAGGGCAAAGCCAGCAGCACGGCCAGAAGCAGCTCCAGCCAATGGCGGCGGACCCATGTCATGGGCGGCGCGCGCGCCAGGCGCGGAAGGCGTCGCGATAGGCCTGCCGGACCTCCTCGGGCGGGGCGGATTGCCCGGTGCGGACCGCGCGGAGGAAGACCAGCGCCGCCTCGCCGGTGCCGGCGGTGAAGGCGGCGGCGGTGCCGGCGTTGAGCGCGATGCCGGCCGCCGTGCCCAGGATGGGCACCAGCTTCACCGCCTCGGCCACCAGGTAGCGGGCGCCGAACCAGCCGATCGTCCCCAGGCCCAGGCTGCCGGCGAAGGCGCCGAAGAGGCTCGGCGTCCACTCCACCTCGTAGCGCCGGGCGAGGCGGTTCAGCATGGCGCCCTGCATGGCCGCGAGGCCGGCCATGCCCGCCAGCGGCAGGGGCACCGCCCCGGCCGCGGCGGCCAGGGCGACATAGGCGTAGACCGTGCGCCGGGCGGCCTTCTGGCGGACGTCGTTGCCCTCGTCGGCGCGGGCGGCGTGCAGGGCGTCGAGCGCGTCGGGCAGGACAGAGTCCAGGGCCGCGTCCAGCGCCTCCAGCCGGTAGGCCTGAGGCTCGAAGCCATCGCCCGCCTGGGTGAAGTCGAGCGGCACGAAAACTGGCGGATCGTCGCCCGGCAGGCCGCGGAAGAGGCGGCGCTGATAGGCGATCGCGTCGGCCAGGGCTTCCGGCAGCTGGGCCTCGTCGAAACCTGCGGGATGGCCGGTGCCGGGGCGGTAGTGGCGGTGCAGGCCGGTCTGGGCCACCACCAGCGGCCAGTCCGGATGGCGGCGGCGGGCCTGCCGCAGCACCTTCATCACCGGCTCCTGCGCGGGGTCGTCCACCTGCATGACGGCGAGGAGCAGGTGCGCCTGCGCCTCGCACCAGGCGATGTCCTCGGCGGGGTCGTAGCCGGCCTCCTCCAGCCCGCGCGTGTCGAGGAAGCGGAGGAAAGGCGCCTCCTCCGGCACGTCGTAGAAGGCGGCCTGGCGGGTGCAGGGCTGGTAGCCCTCGCCGATCTCGGCCCGCGGATCGCCGGTCAGGGCCGAGACGATGGCCGTCTTGCCCGCGCCGGTCTTGCCGATCAGCCAGATGACGGGGGCGACTTCGCGCGCTTGAGCGCGGAGCTCCGTTTGCGCCTCATCGAGGTCGGAGGCGAGGAGCGCGGCCTTCACCTCGTCCCAGAGCTGCGCGAGCTTCCTCAGGCCGATGGGCGGGAACATGCTAGAGGGGTTTCCGTGGCATTTCAGTCACTACAACCCTTCCGGCGGCCTCCGGTCGCGCTGGCGGGCTGCGGACAGTCAGCCGCGGGCGCGCCCGACGGTGCTTTTCCGCGCCTGCCGCGTTGGGCTTGCAGGCACGAAAAACCTCTCGCCGATCACATCCCAGAGCCAACTGCCCACAGGCCTACAGCGCGACGCGGAATTCCGCCGCGGTCTTGGACTTCAGCTCCTCCAGCGTCACCTCGGGCGCCAACTCGACCAGGCGCATGCCCTCGTCGCCGCGGCGGTCGATGCGGAAGACGGCGAGGTCGGTCACCACCATGTCCACCACGCGCGAGCCGGTCAGCGGCAGCTCGCACTGCTTGAGCAACTTGGGCTTGCCGCCGGCCACGTGCTCCATCAGCACCACCACGCGCTTCACGCCGGCGACGAGGTCCATGGCGCCGCCCATGCCCTTCACCATCTTGCCGGGGATCATCCAGTTCGCGAGGTCGCCGTTCTGGGCCACCTGCAGCGCGCCGAGGATCGACAGGTCGATATGGCCGCCGCGGATCATGGCGAAGCTGTCGGCGCTGCTGAAGATGCTGGTCGTCGGCAGCATGGAGACGGTCTGCTTGCCGGCGTTGATGATGTCGGCGTCCTCGGCGCCTTCCAGCGGGAAGGGGCCGATGCCGAGCATGCCGTTCTCGCTCTGCAGCTGGACGGAGATGCCTTCGGGGATGTGGTTGGCCACCAGCGTGGGGATGCTGATGCCGAGATTGACGTAGAAGCCGTCCTCGAGCTCAAGGGCGGCGCGGGCGGCCATCTGTTCGCGGTTCCAGGGCATTTTTCGAGCCTCCTTACGCCGCTTTCCGCACGGTGCGGTTTTCAATGAGTTTTTCGTAGCCTTCCGGCAGCGCGACGATGCGCTTCACGAAGACGCCGGGGGTGATGATGTGATCGGGGTCGATCTCGCCGACGGGGACCAGGTGCTCGACCTGCGCGATGGTCATCTTCGCGGCCGTGGCCATCATCGGATTGAAGTTCCGCGCGGTGCGCCGGTAGACGAGGTTGCCCTCGGTGTCGGCCTTCCAGGCATGGACCAGGGCCACATCGGCCACGATGCCGCGCTCCATGACGTAGGTCTCGCCGTCGAAGACCTCGGTGGGCTTGCCCTCGGCGACGGCCGTGCCGACGCCGGTCTTGGTGTAGAAGGCCGGGATGCCGGCGCCGCCGGCGCGGATGCGCTCGGCCAGGGTGCCCTGGGGGTTGAACTCGATCTCGAGCTCGCCGGCGAGGAACTGTCGGGCGAATTCGGCATTCTCGCCCACGTAGCTGGCGATCATCTTCCTGATCTGCCGCGTGCGGAGCAGCTTGCCGAGGCCCACATCGTCGATGCCGGCATTGTTGGAGACGACCGTGAGGTCCTTCACGCCGGACTCCTTGACCGCCTCGATCAGGACGGCGGGGATGCCGCAGAGGCCGAAGCCGCCGGCATGGATGGTCATCCCGTCCTTCAGCAGCCCGGCCAGCGCGGCCGTGGCATCCGGATAGACCTTGCTGCGCATTGTTTCGTCATCCCCTCGATCGGTGCCCCGAACGCTACCCGCGCCGCAGCATTCGCGAAAGTGCGGAGGTGGGGATTGCGGGGTCGTTGGAGCGCGGCTATATCGCCGCCTCCCCGGGGGGCCATAGCTCAGTTGGTAGAGCGCTTGAATGGCATTCAAGAGGTCGGCGGTTCGATTCCGCCTGGCTCCACCACCCACCCGAAGTAAAGCATTGATCTCGATGGATCTCTGCTGGGCCGGGGCGCTTTACCCGACATCCCGCCCCAACAGGCCTCGTTGCTTCGGCACGATGGGCGCGCCGTCATGCCCTTCGGGTCCATGATGCCGGCCGCACGGGGCTGGCCAGGGCATGATCGCCGCAGCGGGGTGACTCCTGCTCTCAAAACAACGAGCTACAGCCTTTGCGAACGGAAAAAAGTTCTGAAGATCAGCGCCGCAATTCAGGCAGCGGCGGCGCGACGCCCTCGGGCAGGCCAACGCGGCCGACGTTCAACGTCATCGAGACCGCGACGTAGTAGCCGCTGACGGCGATCAGGTCGACGACGCCCTGCTCGCCGAAGCGCGCCTTCGCTGCGGCGAAGGTGGCATCGGAGACGAAGTGCGTCCGGTGCATCTCCGTGCAGAATTCGTAGACGATGCGCTGGTCGTCGCTCATGCCCTCGGGCCGGCGGCCCTGCGCCAGATCCTCGGCGACGGAGGCCGGCAGGCCTGCCGCCAGCGCCAGGCGATGATGCGCGTGCCACTCGTATTGCGACGACCATTCGCGCGCGACGATCAGGATCGCGAACTCGTTCAGCGCAGTCGGGATCGAACTGCGGAAGCGGAGTTCCGCGCCAAGCTGCTGCATCCTGTCGCCCACGCCCGGGCTGCGCAGCCAGATGTTGAAGGGCCCGCCGATGGAGTTGTCGCGGCCGGGCACACTGGCCCGCGGCCCACTCTGGATGGCGGCGGCCAGAGCCTGCTGCGCCGGCGTGCGCTGCTCCGTGGGGATGAGCGGAAACCGCGGCGCCTGGGCCCAAACGGGGGCGAAGACGGCGGGCATCACGACGGCGGAGCCGAAAACGGCCGCCAGCAACAGCTTGCGCATGAGGGTTCCTCCCGGGTTGTTCTTACGTAATAGCCTGCACTGCGCGGCACCCCCGGGCAAGCGCGCTCAGACCGTCGCGGCGACCACGAAATACCTGGGCTGCGGCGGCGGCCATGTGACCTTCATCGCATTGGGCGTGAGGTCCGGCCGCTCCGTGATCCGCACGAAGCCGGCCTCCCTCAGCATCTCCGCCGTCTCGCCCTTGCTGTGAAAGTGGAACTTCGTCGGATCCCAGAGGCTGCGCACCGCGGCATAGATGGTCTTGGCCGCCACCTCCGCCTTGCCCAGCACACCCTCCGGATCCGGTTCGGCGATCAGCAGCGTGCCCGCGCCGCGCAGCCGCTGCCGCACGTCGCGCATCAGGCCGACCAGCGGCGCGCGCTCGATGTACATCATCACCCCGAAGAGCATGGCGAGGTCGAAGCCCTCCACATTCGGACCGATGCTGGAGACGTAATCGAAATCGGCGCCCACGCCGCGCTCGGGATTGGCAATGATCACCTGCGCGCGGGGCGGCAGCCCGCCGCGGCTGCGGAAGCCGCGATCCGTCCCGCCGATGTCCAGCACGCGCGCCGGCGGTCGCCGGATGTTGGACAGATAGTCGGCGGCGATGCGGGCGACGCAGGCGTCGTAGCTCGAGGGCGAGGCTCGGTTGAAGACGGCGTTCCCGCCGAAGCCCACGCCCATCCGACCTCTCCTCCCGTCCCGGCCGAGAAGCTAGAAAGGACTGGAAATCGCTGCAACCATAAGTTGCATGAAACTCAATCGTTGATGGGACCGGACCGCAACTTCTTGGTGGCGCCGTGTTTCGTCTTGCTGTCCATGCGGCGAGTGTGGGAGCCCTTCGTGGGTTTCGTCTTGCGGCGAATGGGCGGCGGCGGCTTCGCAGCTTCCTCCACCAGCTCCGTCAGGCGCGCCATCGCATCCTCGCGGTTGCGCTCGCGGGTGCGGTGCTGCTGGGCGGTGATGATCAGCACGCCGTCCTTCGTCATGCGGCGGCCGGCCAGGGTCTTGAGACGGGCGTAGACGCGCTCGGACAGTTCAGCGCGATAGGCGTGGAACCGCAGCTGGACGGCGGTCTCCACCTTGTTGACGTTCTGGCCGCCGGGCCCGGAGGCGCGGAGGAAATCCTCCTCCAGGTCGGTCGGGTTGATGGTGATGCGTGGCACGCGCGGCTTTTCGCCCAAAAA
>JAQGHZ010000176.1 GCA_028291485.1 Rubritepida sp.
CCGGAAATCCGGGCGCGGTTCACGCCCGACGAGGAAGAAGGGATCGCCGAGGATGGCCGCCCCGAAATTGCGCAGCGGCGAGGCAGGATCGGCGTCGTGCGCGAGCAGGATGCGCATCGGCCCGCCCCAGGCCAGATGCGCCCGCCCCTCCAGCACCGAGTCCTTGGCCAGCGAGGGCTGGGTGCCGGAGACCAGCTCCACCGCCACGCCCTGCTCCTTATAAGCATCGCGGGCCAGCGCCGCGTAGAAGGGCGCGTAGAAGACGGCACGGAAAGGCTCTTGCAATCGGATCTGGCGCATGGCTTGCATCGTGGACCCGAGATCGTTCATCGCCAAGAGAGGCTCCCGCATGCTTCGCCGACAGATCCTCGCCGCCGGCACGATGCTGCCCTTCACCGTCCTGCCTTTCGCCGCTCTTGCGCAGGTCTTCACCCGGCCGCTGCGCCTGATCATCCCGGTCGGCGTGGCGGGCGTGACCGACATCGTGGGGCGCGTGCTGGCGGATGGGATGCAGCCGCTGCTCGGCCAGCCCGTCGTGCCGGAGAACGTGGTGGGCGCCGGCAGCACGGTGGGCGCCGCCGCCTTCCACCGTGCGCCGAATGACGGGACGGTGATGTATATCGGGACCAACAACCATCCGGTGATGAAGGCGGTCTATCCGAACTTCCCGCTCGATCCGATCACCGACTTCACGCCGCTGGCGCTGGTGGGCCGGCAACCCTTCGTGCTGACGGTGCACCCGGACGTGCCGGTGACCGACCTGCCCACGCTGCTCGCCTGGCTGCGCGCTCGGGGTGAGCAGGCGAATTTCGGCTCGGCCAATCCGGGGGCGACCAACCACCTCGCCGGCGAGCTGCTGAAGCAGCTCTCGGGCACCAGCTTCACCATCGTGCCCTACCGCTCGGCGGCGAATGCGGTGCAGGACCTCGTGGCCGGCCGCATAAACCTCACCATCGACAGCCCGACCATCATGATGCCGCTGATCCGCGACGGCCGCCTGCGTCCCATCGCCGTCAGCAGCGCCGAGGCCTCCGCGCTGGTGCCCGGCGTGCCGCCGATCGCAAGCGCCCTGCCCGGCTACGACCTCACGGCCTGGCAGGTCCTGTTCTCGCGCCCCGGCGCGCCGGCGGAGGCGCAGCGCGCCATCCAGGCAGCCTGCTTCACGGCGCTGGCCGATGCCGGCGTGCGCGACCGGCTGCTGCAGGCCAATGTCGAGACCTGGTCGGATCCCAGCGCCGAGGCGGCGCGTCGGCACATCGCGGCTGAGGTTGCGCGCTGTACGCCCATCGTGGCGCGGATAGCACCCGGATAAAGCTCTCGAAGATGCGGATAGCGCCGGGATGAGGCTTGCGAAGATCTCGCCGGGTTGACCATCCAGGCCCTGGCCCCGATCCTCCCGCGCGCACCGCGGGAGGAAATAACGTGTTTTCGCTGGAAGGCCGCAGAGCCTTCGTCACCGGGGCCTCCGGCCTGCTCGGCGGCCATTTCGCCCGCGTGCTGCACAAGGCCGGCGCCGAGGTCGTGCTGGCCGCCCGCCGCATCGAGGCCTGCGAGAAGCTCGCAGCCGAGCTGGGCTCCCGCGCCACGGCCGTCCGCCTGGACGTGCAGGACGAGGCGAGCATCGCCGCCGCGCTGGATACCGGCCCCGTTTGCGACATCCTCAACAACAATGCCGGCATCGCGGCCACACGCGGCTTCCTCGACCAGACAGCCGCCGACTGGGACAGCGTGCTCGACATCAACCTGCGCGGCGCCTTCCTGGTCGGCCAGGCGGCGGCGAAGCGGATGGTGGCGGCGAAGTCGGGCGGATCGATCATCAACATCGCCTCCATCCTCGGGCTGCGCGTGATGCCGGGCGTCGCGGGCTATACGGCCGCCAAAGCCGGGCTGATCCAGCTCACCCGGCAGATGGCCGTGGAGCTCGCGCGTCATTCCATCCGCGTGAACGCCATTGCGCCGGGCTATATCGCCTCCCAGCTCAACGCGGAATTCTTCGCCTCCGAGGGCGGGCAGGCCATGATCCGCCGCATCCCGCAGCGCCGCCTCGGCAAGCCGGAAGACCTCGACGGCGCGCTGCTGCTGCTGGCCTCGCAGGCCGGGGCGCATATGACGGGCTCGGTCATCACGGTCGATGGCGGCCACTCGATCAACGCGATCTGAAAGCATTTCGACATGGACTTCACCCTCGACCCCAAGAGCGAAGCCAAGCGCCAGGCCGTCCGCGCCTTTGTGAACGACCGGCTGATCCCGCTCGAGGCCGATCGCGCCAATTACGACGAGCATGAGAACATCTCCCCCGCGCTGCTGAAGGCGTTGCGCGCGGAGGTGAAGGCCGCCGGCCTGTGGTGCCTGCAACTGCCGGAGGAGATCGGCGGCCAGGGCCTGCCCTTCACCGGCATGGCGGCCTGCTACGAGGAGATGAACCGCTCGATCTTCGGCCCGGTCTGCTTCAACTCGGCCGCGCCCGACGACGGCAACATGATGGTGATGAACAAGGTCGCCCGGCAGGACCAGAAGGACTGGTGGATGATGCCGGTCGTCCGCGGCGAGGTGCAGTCCAGCTTCGC
>JAQGHZ010000210.1 GCA_028291485.1 Rubritepida sp.
GCCACCGCCCAGTAGTCCCGCAGCCCGGACTGGTTGTGGCAGAGATGGGCGGCCGAGGGCGTGGGCTCCTCCAGCAGTGGCAGTTTTCTCCGCAGATCGCCATCCAGCACGGTGGGATCGGGAAAGAGATCGAGCAGCGCCGCGCAGGTGAACTGTTTGGTGATGGAGCACAGACGGAACAGCGTGCGCGGCGTGAAGGGGATGCGCCGCTCGGCATTGGCCCAGCCCCAGGCGTGGCGGGCGATCACCTCGCCGTCGCGCAGCACCGCGACGGCGCCGCCCGGTCCGGCATAGGCACGCGGGAGCTTGTCGAGGGCGGCATCGAGGCGGTCGGTCATGCGCGCAAGCTTCTCATGGCGGCATCCTTCCGAACAGGCCGGCTTCGCGGCAGTTCTTCCTCATACTGACGTCGCTTTCAGCATCGGCGCGGGCTGCTCCGCCATCACCGGCACCGAGCGCAGCTCCAGGATGCCCGACGTGCCGACCGTGGCCGAGAGCGGGCTGGCCGGTTACCACGCCACGGTCGATCTCGGCTTCTTTGCCCTCGCCGGCACGCCGCAGCCGATCCTCGACCGTCTCGCGGCCGAGGCGCGCACGGCGATGCTGTCCGACGAGATGAAGTCGCGGCTGGACAGCCTGGCCATGGATGCGATCGGCGGGCGTCCCGCCGAATTCGCCGCCTATCGGGTGGAGGAAAGCCGGAAGTGGGCGGAGCTCATCCGCCGCCGCAACATTCGGCTGGAGTGAGGGTCAGGCCGGCTCCAGCAGGCCCATCCGCCAGAGTTTTCCAGCGAGGTCCCGATCCTGGGGCTCCGCACCCTCGCTGAGGGCCGTCAGCATCGCGGCCTGTTCCGGCGAAAGATCCAGCGTGCCGCCGGTCCAGAACAGCGTTGCCGCGCCGTCGTCCGCCTGGACGAGATGCGTGTGCATGCCATCGGCGAGGCGCAGCATGCCCTCCGGCATCGGCGCGAAGAGGCCGCGCGCGGGCAGGGGCTGGCGGTCCCGCGCCAGCTGCTCCAGCAGCAGGTTGGTGAGGCGGCCCGCATGCTCGGGCTTCGCCAGGCCGTTCAGCCGGGCGGCGAGTGCTTCGAACAGGTCGGCCTCGCCGATGCGCCAGGTGGGAACGCTCTCGCGCAGCGCGGGATCGCTGAGCTCCAGATCGTCGATGAGGCTGCGCATGGCCTGGGCCCAGCTCGACTCCAGCAGGCCGAGCGTGACGTGGAGCGAGCGCTCGCCGGGCAGCGTCGCGGCGTCGTGCATCACGCCGCGCGGGATGTAGAGCACTTCGCCCGGCGACATGATCAACTCGTGCGGTTCGCCGACGGGCTGCATGTTGCCCGGCCAGGGCGTGCGGCGCGTCGGGCGGGGCAGGCGCTCGCCGTCCCAGACGCGCCAGCGCTTGCGGCCCTCGATCTGCATCACGAAGACGTCATGCGTGTCGAAATGGGTGCGGAAGCCCTGCGCGCCCGGGGGGGTGAGGTAGATGTTCGCCTGCACGCCGTGCAGGAAAAGGCGCTCCAGCCCGCGGCAGAAATCGGCGAGCGGCGGGTGGGTCTCCTGGAATTGCGAGATGACGAGCGAGGCGCCGGCATCGAAGCGCATCAGCAGGTTGGGCAGGTCCACGCGGCCGTCGGGCAGGGTGAACTCGTGCTCCGGCACGCCGGCGCTGCCGTTGCGCGATTCGTCGGCCATGGAGATGCGCGGGCTGCGCGCGCCGTCGGTGCGCAGATGCGCGTCGATCGCGGCGATGCTGAGGAGAGGGTCGAAGCGCTTCGGGTCGGCCGCGGGAAAGTGCCGCCAGTCCAGCCCCTCGCGCAGGGCGAGCACCTCATCCACCTCCAGGCCCGGGAAGGCGAGGGCGAAGGCGGCTTCCGTCAGTCCCGGGTCCGTTTGGCCCTGGTCCATTTGGCCTCGGTCGATCGACATTTCCATGAGGCGTTCCGGCGCGTTGTTCGGGGCGCAGCTTAGCGCAACTCCCGGCGATGCCGATGGGGCATGCCGGAACTCGCTACGCCGTCCTGGCAAGGGTCAATAGCGGCCCCGTCCCGCCGCGTCGTAGGGGTCGGCGTCGGAGCGGCCGGAGCGGTATCCGCGGTTTCCGCCGCGTCCGTTGCCGGGCCCGTCATTCGGGTCGGAATCGGTGATGCCGGTGCCGCGACGATAGCCCCCGCCGCCGCGTCCATTCCCGGGGCCGTCATTGGGATCCGCGTCGGTGATGCCGGTGCCGCGGCGATAGCCCCCGCCGCCGCGCCCGTTTCCGGGGCCGTCGTTGGGATCCGCGTCGGTCATGCCGGTGCCGCGGCGGTAGCCCCCGCCACCGCGCCCATTGCCGGGCCCGTCATTCGGATCGGCATCGGTGACGCCGGTGCCGCGCGGGGCGACGACGGGCTGCGGGTAGTAGGCGGGCTGCGGCGGCACGCAGGCCGAGAGCGCCGTTCCGGTTCCGCCCAGCGTCACGGTGCGAAGGACCAGCAGGCGGCGGGACAGACGGTCTCCCATGGAGTTCTTCCTTATTGAGGTCGCGATCGGAGCCGCCGATCGTGGCGACTCAAACGGCGAAGATGCGGATTAGTTGTCTGGCGAAGGCCGGCGCGGGCCATCGCGCCGGCTCCCACGCACCGGTTCCCGGGTGCGTGGCCTGTCGGAAGCCGCGTTCGGCTAGTAACGGCCCCGGCCCGGCCCGACGGACGGGTCGCGATCCTTGAGGCCCGTATAGCCGCCGCCGCGGTAGCCGCAGCGACCGTTGCCGGGTCCGTCGGAAGGGTCGTTGTCGGTGATGCCGGTGCCGCGGCCACGAGAGCCGCCGCGCCCGTTGCCGGGCCCATCGGAAGGGTCGTTGTCGGTGATGCCTGTGCCGCGGCGATAGCCGCCTCCGCCGCCTCGCCCGCGGCCGGCGCCGTCATTGGGGTCGTTGTCGGTCCGGCCCGAGCGGCCGGAGCCGGGGCGGTCGTTCGGGTCGTTGTCCGAACGGCCCGACTGTGCCTCCGCCGGCGCGGCGGCGACAGCTGCCGTGGCCACAAGTCCGGCCCCTCCCGCCACCCGGGCGACCAGGAGGCGGCGCGTCAGGCGGGGATCTTTCTTCTCGGTCTCGGACATCCAACTGGTCCTGTTTTTCCTCGATACGGAGACTTTGTCCAAAACATTGCCTGATCGCAAGGTATTTCGCCGCCGCAATGCAACGGGCTATCGCATTTGTAATCAGGATGTTGGGGGTCCTAAGATTTTATGCGATCGACTGCAAATCGATAAAATGCGGCAAGATCCGGCCGATTTCACCAACTCGGGCCGGCCGCCGTGCCGGACAGGCCCCGTTGCGCGGAACGCGGTCCCGGAACAATCCTGCGGCGAAACCCGATCCCGGCGGAAAGCCAGGGAAACGCAAGAAAGGGCCGAGCCCATGTATCGCCGATCCGTCCTGGCCGCCGCGGCCCTCTCGCCCTTGGCCGCGCCGCGCCACGCTTCCGCCCAGGCGACCACCGGGCCGCGCTTCGCCAGCATGAACATGTTCATCCCCGCTGGCCCCGGCGGCGGCTGGGACGGGCTCGGCCGCGCCATCGAGCAGGTGTCGCGGCAGGCCGGCCTCATCGGCAACTTCCAGTTCGAGAATGTCGGCGGCGCCGGCGGCATCGTGGGCCTGCCGCGATTCGTGGCCCAGCGCCGCGGCCGCGGCGACGCGCTGATGGTGTCCGGCTCGATCATGGTCGGCGCGGTGCTGACCAACCGTTCGCCCCTCGGCCTCTCCAGCGTCACGCCGATCGCGCGCATGACGCAGGAGGTCGGCGTGGTGGTGGTGCCGGCGCAATCCGACATCCAGGACATCGCGGGCCTGCTGAACGCCTTCCGCACCAATCCGGGCGGCACCTCGGTCGCGGGCGGCAGCGCCGGCGGCACGGACCACATCACCCTCGGCCTGATCCTGCGGGCGCTCGGCCGAAACGCGCGCGAGGGCAGCTACGTCGCCTTCGCCGGCGGCGGCCCGGCCCAGGCGGCGATCCTCGGGGCACAGGTGAAGTGTGGCATCTCGGGCTACTCGGAATTCGCCGAGCAGATCAAAGCCGGCCGGATGCGGGCCCTGGCCACCACGGGCGAGACGCGCAGCGAGCCGACCATCCCGACGCTCAAGGAATCCGGCGTGGACGTGGTGATCGCCAACTGGCGCGGCGTCTTCGGCGCGCCGGGCATCAACGCCAACCAGAAGGCGGCGCTGACCGGCTTCGTCACCGCCCTCGTCGCGCTGCAGGCCTGGAAGGATCTGATGGAGACGCGCGGCTGGGACGACGCCTTCCTGCCCGGCGCCGAGTTCGAGCGCTTCCTGGCCGCCGACATCGCCGCGACCGAGACGGTGCTGAAGGAGCTCGGCCTTGCCGGGTGAATGAGCGTCATCACGGGGGCTGATTTCCCAGGACGGGCCCCCATAACCAGTCTCAGGGGACGGGGGACGCGTTCCCTTCCCATTGGAGGCTGCACATGACCAACACCCTGTTCTCGCCCGTCCACGTCGGCACGCTGGACCTGCCCAGCCGCCTCGTGATGGCGCCGATGACGCGCAACCGCACGCCAGGCCAGGCGCCCAACACCCTCAACGCCGAATACTACGGCCAACGCGCCGGCGCCGGCCTGATCGTGACCGAGGGCACGACGCCCGACGCCTCGGGCCGCGGCTACATCGATATTCCCGGCCTTTACGCGCCCGGGCATGTCGAGGGCTGGCGCAAGGTCGCCGGGGCGGTGCACGCCAGGGGCGGCCACATCTTCGTCCAGCTCATGCACACCGGCCGCGTCTCGCGCCCGGACTTCCTGGATGGCGGCCAGCCGGTCGGCCCCTCGGCGGTCAAGGCCGAGGGCGAGATCTTCACCTTCGAGGGCATGAAGCCTTATGTCGAGCCGCGCGCCCTGGACACCTCCGAGATCGCGCCGCTCGCGGAGACCTACGGCCGCGCCGCGCGTCTGGCCCGTGAGGCCGGGCTGGACGGCGTGGAGATCCACGGCGCCAACGGCTACCTGCCCAGCCAGTTCCTGGCGCCCAACGCGAACACGCGCACGGACGAATGGGGCGGTTCCGTCGAGAACCGCGCGCGCTTCCTGCTCGCCGCGACGGATTACGCCATCGCCGCGATCGGCGCCGACCGCGTGGGCGTGCGACTGAGCCCGGGCGGCAAGTTCAACGACATCGACGACCCGGATGCGGAGGCGACCTTCGCCTATGTCGCGGGCGAGCTGGCGAAGCGGAAGCTGGCCTATCTGCACATCTTCGACACCAAGCCGGGCTTCGACGTGGCCGCGCTGATCCGCACGCACTACAAGGGCACGCTCATCCTGAACGGCGGCTACGACCTGACCCGGGCGAATGCCGATATCGGCTCGGGCCTGGCCGATCTCGTGGCCTTCGGCGTGCCCTACCTCGCCAATCCGGACCTGCCGGAGCGGCTGCGCGAGGGCGCGCCCCTGAACGCGCCGGACACCGCGACCTTCTATGGCGGCGCGGCCAAGGGCTATACGGACTACCCGATGCGCCTCGCCGCCTGATCCTCCCTCTGGATCAACCAGATTGGGCCAACCAGATGGTGTGCCCATTGCAGCCGGGGTCCTCGGCGCGGTGGGCCATCACCTGGAACCCGTTGGCGTCCAGCAGGGACCGGTACTCGGCCGGGTCCAGGCTGGAGTGGAAGAGGGGATCGCCCTCGAAGGTCCCCATCGCCACGCCGTGGGACGGGCCGCTCGTGAACATCAGGGCTGCCCCCGCCGCCGCGTGATCGCGGAACACGGGAAACATGCGGCGCTGATCCTCGTGGTCCAGATGGAAGAAGCTGTTCCAGGCGAGGAGGCCGCCGAAGCGCCGGCCGGTCGCCAGGCCGCGCATGTCGGCCACCTGCCAGTGATAAGCGGGGA
>JAQGHZ010000229.1 GCA_028291485.1 Rubritepida sp.
GCGAAGCTCCGGCGGCGGCGAGGCCGAGACCTTCGTCGAATCGCCACGCGAACGCGAGGCCGGTCGTGTCGCGGCCGAACGCGAGCAGCAATCGCTCGAAGGCATGGTGGACACGCTGCGCGAGACCTTCCTGGCCGACCCCGTCCTCGCCGAGCTGGCGCGCCAGGTACTGGTGGAGATCGCGCCGGAGGGGCTGCGCATCCAGCTCCTCGAGGCCGATGGCCAGCCCATGTTCGCCAGCGGCGGCGCGGCACCGACGGAGCGGGCGCGCGTGATGATCCGCACCGTCGCGCAGGCCGCGGCGCGGCTGCCGAACGCGATCCAGGTGACGGGCCATACGGACAGCGCGCCCTTCCGCGGCGGCGCGCGCAGCAACTGGGATCTCTCGGCCGAGCGGGCCAATGCCACGCGCCGCCTGCTCGCCGAGGGCGGCGTGGGCGATGAGCGCATCCGCGGCGTGACCGGAATGGCGGATCGCGACCTGCTCCTGCCCGCCCAGCCGCAGGCCGCCGGCAACCGCCGTGTCGCGATCACGCTGCTGCGGCAGGAGGTGCTGCGATGACGACCATCGCGGGCTTCCTCTTCATGCTGGTGATGGTCTTCGGCGGCTACACCATCGCCGGCGGCAAGTTCGGCATCATCCTGCACTCGCTGCCCTACGAGATCATGATGATCGGCGGCGCGGCCATCGGCGCCTTCCTGATGGCGAACTCGATGCATGACGTGAAGCACACCTTCGCGGGCTTCGGGAAGATCATCAAAGGGCCGCGCTTCCGGAAGGAGGACTACACCTCGCTGCTCTCGCTGCTCTACTATTTCGTGCGGCTCGCGCAGACCAAGGGCGCCATGGCGCTGGAGCCGCATATCGAGAAACCGGAGGAGAGCGCGGCCTTCGCGAAATTCCCCAAGATCCAGTCGGACCACCACGCGACGGTGCTGATCTGCGACTACCTTCGCATGGTCGGCATGAACGCCGACGACCCGCACCAGATCGAGGACACGATGGCGCGGGAGCTCAAGAAGATCAAAGAGGAGGAGATGCATCCCTCGCACGCGATGCAGAACATGGCGGATGCGCTGCCGGCGCTCGGAATCGTCGCGGCGGTGCTGGGCGTCATCAAGACCATGGCGGCGATCGACCAGCCGCCCGCGGTGCTGGGTGCGATGATCGGCGGCGCGCTCGTCGGCACCTTTCTGGGCGTGCTGCTGGCCTATGGGATGATGGGGCCCTTCGCCTCGCGGCTGAAGGGCATCGTCGAGGAGGAGGCTCCTTATTATGAGGTCATCCGCGCCGTCATCGTGGCGCATCTGCACGGCAACGCACCGCAGGTTTCCGTCGAGACGGGGCGGAAGGTGGCGCCCTCCAGCCTGATGCCCAGCTTCCAGGAGATGGAGGCGGCGCTGCAGGAACTCACCATTGCGTAGGCGTCGCCCCTTGACGCCACGCGCGCCCTGTCCGACGCCTTGTGCATGGACCTTCCCGATCACATCCTCGGCCAGACGCGCTCGCCCTTCCACGAGCTCATGGGCATTTCCATGCTCTCCTGGGAGGATGGCGTCGCGCGCATGGTCTGCACGCCGGGGCCGATGCACGCGAACCGCTCGGGCATCGTGCATGGCGGCGTGATGCTGGCGCTGCTCGACCAGTGCAACGCCTTCGCCGGCCTCTACTGCCCCTTCCCGGGACGGACGCGGCTGGCCGTCACGCTCGACCTCGACACGCGCTTCACCGGCCAGGCCAAGGTGGGCACGAAGTTGATCGCGGAAGGCCGCGTCGTGACCGCCGGCCGCAACATCTTCTTCGCGCGCGGGGAAGTGAAGGACGAGGCGGGGACGCTGGTCGCCTTCGGCGCCTCGACGCACCGGTATCGCTCGGGCAGCCATGCAGCGGAGGGCGTGCCGCTCGAAGCCGGCGGCGCCTGATCGCCGCGGGCGTGAACCGGTCACCCGTCTCGCGTAAAGCCGGCCTCGCGTAAAGCTTTCCTTCACCCTCCTCCCATAGCCTGCATCCCGGCACAGATTTCCGGGACGCATCGCATGGAAGACACCCTCATCGCCGGCCGCTTCGCCCCGCGCGACCTGCTCGGCCAGGGCGCCTGCGGCACGGTGCTGGAGGCGATGGACCTCCGCCTGCGCCGGCTGGTGGCGCTGAAGCTGATCCGACGCGGCGGCATCGATCCCGCGCGCATCGCCGCCGAGGCCCGGGCCGCGGCGCGGCTGATCCATCCGAACATCGTCGCCATCCATGACGCCGGCGATGGGCCGGACTTCGCCTGGATCGCGATGGACCTGGTGATCGGCGAGCCGCTCTCCGCCCTCCTCGCCCGCGAGGAGCGGCTGCCTCCCGCCGAGGCCGGCCGGATCGCGCTGCAGCTCCTCGACGCGCTCGGCCACGCGCATGGCCGCGGCGTCGTCCATCGCGACGTGAAGCCCGCCAACATTCTGCTCGCCCTCGACTCCGGCGGGGGCATCGGCGATGTGCGGCTTGGCGATTTCGGCCTGGCCCAGCTCGGCCACGGCGATCCGGACGAGGCGGGCGCGCTCTACGGCACCCCGGCCTGGATGGCGCCCGAGCAGGTCCGCGGCGAGCCGCTCGATCCTCGCGCGGATCTCTGGGCGGCGGGCGTGGTGCTCTACGAGGCGCTAACCGGCCGCCGGCCCTTCCAGGGCAGGATGTCCGCCGTGCTGAAGTCGATCCTGGAGACGGAGCCGCCGCCGCCGTCGCGGGTCACGCAGGGATTGGATCCGGCCTGGGACCAGGTCCTGGCCCATGCCCTCGCCAAATCCCCGGAGGCCCGCTTCGCCGACGCGGCCGCGATGTCGCGCGCCATCACGCCGCTGCTGGAATCGCGGGAGACGCAGACCCTCGGCCCGCTCTCCCGCTTCGGTCTGCTGCGCGGCTGGCTCAGCCCTGCGGCGTGAGGGCGGCGAAGACCGCCGCCGCCAGGATCAGCGCCAGGACCCAGCGGATCCGGCGCATGTCCCGGGCCAGAGGCCGCTCCGTTCGCATGCGCTCACCCCTCGGCTCTGGCCATCCTTTGCGGGCATGATTCACGTTTCAGGCTTCGCCTTCGACGATCATGCAAACCGGCCGTTGCGGGCATGATTCACGTCTTCGGCTTCGCCTTCGACGATCATGCCCGAGCGGCTTACGCCGCCTGCAGCGCCTTCCACACGACCTCCGGCGTCGCCGGCATGTCGATGGAATCAACGCCCAGCGCGTCGATCAGCGCATTCACCACGGCCGGCGGCGATCCCACGGCGCCCGCCTCGCCCGCGCCCTTCACGCCGAGCGGGTTGGTCTCGCAGGGCACCGACATCAGCTCGACCTCGATGGGGGGCAGGTCCTCGGCGCGCGGCAGGGCGTAATCCATGAAGCTCGCGGAGAGCAGCTGCCCGCTCTCCGGATCGTAGGAGGTCCGCTCCATGAAGGCCTGGCCGATGCCCTGCGCCACGCCGCCATGCACCTGGCCGCGCACGATCAGCGGGTTCAGCGCATGGCCGACATCGTCCACCACGACGTACTTCTCGAAGCGGATCATGCCCGTATCAGGGTCGACCTCCACCTCGGCGCCGTGGCAGCCGTTGGGGAAGGTGTGGTTGTCGATGTTCGCGATCTCCAGCGCGTCCAGCAGGATCGTGTCCTCGCCCGCCGCGATGCGCGCGCGCTGCTGCGACGCGAGGTCGAGGATGCCGATCACGCGGTCCGTGCCGACGACGCGGAAGCCGGCGCCCTTCTCGAACTCGATGTCGATCAGCGCCGCCTCCAGGATCTCGGAGGCCGCCTGCCGGCCCTTCTCGATCACCGAGGCCGTCGTCACCAGGATCGCCTGGCCCTCGGAATAGAGGCTGCGCGCGCCGCCCGTGCCGCCGCCGGAGGGCAGCGTGTCGCTGTCGCCCTGCCGGATGCGGATCTTGTCCATGGGCACGCCGAGCTCGTGCGAGGTGAGCATGGCATAGGCCGTCTCATGGCCCTGGCCGGTGCTCTGCGTGCCGACATAGACGTCGACGAAGCCGTCCTCGGCGAACTTCACCGAGGCGTTTTCCGTGGCCGAGCCGCCCGTCGCCTCGAGGTAGTAGGCGATGCCGATCCCGCGCTTCTTGCCCTGTGCGGCGGCGGCCGCCTTGCGGGCGGGAAAGCCGGCCCAGTCGAGGCGCTTCAGCGCCTCCTCCATCAGCATAGCGAACTCGCCGCTGTCGTAGCGCTGGCCCATCGCGGAGGTGTAGGGCATGGCGCTGGAGGGGATCATGTTGCGCCGGCGCAGCTCGATGCGGTCCACGCCGATCTCGCGCGCCGCCGTGTCGATCA
>JAQGHZ010000318.1 GCA_028291485.1 Rubritepida sp.
GCAGCTTGTCGAATTTCTCCTGGGCTTCCTCGCGCGTGCGGCCCACGATCGTCCGCACGCCGGGCATGATCTTGAGGTCGTCCCAGTCGCGGCCGTATTTGGCCAGGCGTCCCTTCACGTCGTCGTAATAGGCCTTCGCCGCCGACATGGAATCCTGCGCGGCATAGACGACATCCGCCGTCGCCGCCGCGATCTCGCGCCCGGGCTCCGACGCGCCCGCCTGCACCATGATCGGCCGGCCCTGCGGCATGTCCGAGACGTTGAGCGGCCCGCGCACCTGGAAGTGCTTGCCGCGATGGTTCAGCAGATGCATGCGGCTCTCGTCGTAGAACAGCCCGCCGGCCTTGTCGTAGACGAGGCAACCCGGCTCCCAGCTGTCCCAGAGGCCCTTCACCACCTCGACGAATTCGGCGGCGCGCTCATAGCGCGTCTCGTATTCGAGGTGTTCCTCGCGGTTGAAGTTCTTCGCCTCCGCCTCGGACCAGGAGGTGACGATGTTCCAGCCCGCGCGCCCCTTGCTGATGAGGTCGAGCGTCGCGAACTTGCGGGCCACGTGGTACGGCTCGTTGTAGGTCGTGGACGCCGTGGTCACGAGGCCGATGTGCTTGGTCAGCACCGCGAGCGCGGGCAACAGCGTCAGCGGCTCCATCTCCACCAGCTCGTAGCCCGAGCGTGCCAGCGAGCCGCGCGGCTCGTCGCGCTCGCGCAGGCCGATGCCGTCGGCGAAGAAGATCATGTCGAAGAGGCCGCGCTCGGCCGTCACGGCGTTGTGCGCGTAGTGCTCGAAGCGCAGCGTCCCGTCCGCCGGCACGTCCGGATGCCGCCAGGCGGCCGGATGGTAGCCGAGCCCGCGGATCGACATGCCGAGCTTCATCATTCCTGGACGTGCCATGCTCATCTTCCTCAGGCGCCGATCGCGCCAAAAAAGCTCCGAAGCGACGCCAGGCGCCGCCCTGTTGTCCGCGAGCGATGGCCAGCAAGCCGGCCAGAGGGTGAGAGACAACAAAAAAGCATGAACGGCCGGCGCGGCGCAAGGCCCGAGCGAAATGAATTCCCGTTCACCCCGTCAGATCCGGCAGCAGGCGGGACATGGTGGCCTCCTGCCGGAGCACGGCAATGAACTCCTCCACCGTGCGGGAGCGCGCCATGCCGGACGGGAAAACCAGGGCGACGGGATAGTCCACGCGCGGCTCGAAGCGGCGCAGCACGATGGCGGGATCGCGCAACGCCGTCACGGTGAAGGGATCGAGCAGCGCGATGCCGACACCCTCGCCGACCAGCCGGCACAGCACCTCCGCCGAGGTGGCTTCGGCCAGCTCCCGCACCATGACCCCGGCGATGCGCAGCATCGCGTCCAGCTTCACCGCGATGTGGCTGCGTGCGCCGTGGTTGATGAGGTTCTGCTCGTGCAGGTCCTCCGGCCGGATCACCGCTCGCGCCGCGAGCGGATGCGACGCCGGCAGGACGCAGACGGCATCCAGCTTCGGCAGCGGCTCGATGTCGAGCCCGGGATAGTCGGCCGGGGCATAGGCGATGCCGAAATCGAACTGGCGCAGCGCCACCCGCTCCAGCACGGTGGGCGCGATGTGGTTGTGCAGGGCGACGTAGGTGTCGGGATGGTCGCGCAGGAAGCGCGCCACCAGCCGCGGCAGGATGCCGTGCGCCGGGCCGGCCATGGCGATGATGCGCAAGTTGCCGCGCCGCGCGCGCTTGATTTCGTGCGCCGTGTGCTCGATGCGGTCCAGCCCGACGAAGCTCTGCTGCACCTCCC
The DNA here is from genome assembly GCA_028291485.1 of Rubritepida sp. GTDB lineage: Bacteria > Pseudomonadota > Alphaproteobacteria > Acetobacterales > Acetobacteraceae > Roseococcus. Next base: position 1,772 of record JAQGHZ010000318.1, read on the forward strand.
CGAAGAGGAGGTTGGCCTCGGCATTGGGGACGATTCCGTTGCCGCGCGGCTCGAAGAGGCGGAGCTGCAGAACCTCCTGCATGTCGCGCATGAGGCGGCTCACGGCGGGCTGGGTCAGGCCCAGCATGTCAGCGGCGCCGGAGATGGAGCCGCGGAGCATGACGCCGCGGAAGGCCTCGATCTGTCGCTGGGTCAGGCGGCGGTGCATGGGTCTTCATAACATTGAAGCATGAACTCTGGCAAAATGAGCATTTGACGATCCTTCGCCCAGGCCTAGGCTTCGTCATCGCAGCCGGGACAACCGGCGCGTTTTGGGGATGATTTGCTGGGCGTGCGGCAGGCTCCACCGGGGGGAAGTGTCGTGTTGAACCATGCCATGCAGCAGGACGCGGCCATGCGGCCGCCGCTGGATCCTGCCGACTTGCCGACAAACGAGATGGACATGACGTAGCGCAAGCGCGTCAAATCCAGGAGCGCTGCCGTCCCCGAGGGTGAGAGCGAGGGGACGGCAGCCGCTCCGACACGACACCACCGCATCGACATCCGCCCTGTCAGGAAACCAAATGGGGACTGCGCGCTACATCACCCGAAGGCTGATCTTCTCGGCCTGCCTGATCCTTGGTGTCAGCGTGATCCTCTTCGCGATGATCAATGCGATTGGCAATCCCATCGAGATCATGCTCGCCGAACGGCCCGGCATGACGGACGACATCATCGAGGCCGTCAGCAAGTATTACGGCCTCGATGGCAGCGTCACCGACCGCTACTTCACCTGGCTGTGGAACATCGTGAACCTCGATTTCGGCACGAGCATCATCTACAACCAGCCCGTCTCCGAGATGCTGGTCGCCTATGGGCAGGAGACGCTGAAGATCCAGATCCCGGCCATCCTCATCGCCCTGCTGGTCTCCGTGCTGATCTCGGTCGTGGCGGCGACGCGGCAGTACAGCCGGGTGGATTTCGGCGTCATCGCCGGCGCCATGCTGGGCCATTCGCTGCCGGGCTTCTTCGTCGGCATCCTGCTGATCCTGGTCTTTTCCTACTGGCTCGGCATCCTGCCCTCCTACGGCGCCTTTTCCACGCGCAACCTGCTGATGGACAGCTACGTGATCGACGGGCTGTGGCACATGGTGCTGCCCGTCACGATGCTGGTCTTCTTCAACACCGCGACGCTGACGCTGCTGATGCGCTCCTCGCTGGTGGAGGTGCTGCGGCAGGACTTCATCACCGCCGCCCGCGCCTCCGGCCTGCCGGAGCGGCGCGTCGTGTTCGGGCACGCGCTGCGCAACGCCTTCATCCCCGTGCTGACCTATCTGGGCATCCTCTTCGGGCTGATGCTCGGCACGGCGCCGGTCACGGAGACCGTCTTCACCTGGCCGGGGCTGGGCGCGCTGTACATCATGGCGATCCAGCAGCTCGACTATCCGCTGATCATGGGCGAGACGATGATCATCACCGTCATGCTGGTCGGCGCGACCCTGCTGACCGACATCGCCTATGTCCTCATCGATCCGCGCATCCGGCTTGCCTGAGATGGACACGCAGGTCGCCCCTTCTTCCGTGCCCGAGGCCAGCCTCGCCGCGCCGCTGCGGCCGCCGGGGATCTGGCGGCAGGGCTGGTACCGCTTTCGCCGCAACCGCGGCGGCATGCTGGGACTCTTCCTCGTTGCGCTGGTCGTCCTGGTGGCGGTCCTCAGCCCCTTCGTCGCGCCCTTCGAGCCTTCGGATCAGTCCGCCATGCTGCGCGGCGCCTCGCGTCGGGCGCCCGACTGGATCCACCTGCTGGGCACCGACCGCAACGGCT
>JAQGHZ010000388.1 GCA_028291485.1 Rubritepida sp.
CTTCGTGAGCCAGTTGCTGGCGCTGCCAATTGGGCTGGCGACGGCGGTGATGGCGGCGCGCGGTATCTTCGGCTGGCAGCATGCGCGGTATTGCAACGCGGTTTTCCAGCAGATCCCAGAGGCGATCGGGCTGATGGTGCGCGCCATCCGCGCCGGTTTGCCGCTGGCCGAGGCGCTGCGCTCAATCAGCCGCGAGATGTCCTCTCCCACCAAGGACGAGTTCGCGCGTGTGGTGGGGGACATGGCGATCGGCCGGCCGGTCGACGTTGCGCTGATGCGCCTGTATGAGCGGACCGGGCTTACCGAGTATTCCTTCCTGGCGGTGACGCTCGGGTTGCAGGCGCAAACTGGTGGCAGCCTCGCCGAGACGCTGGAGAACCTCGGCGATATGGTACGCAAGCGCGTGGCACTGGCCAAGCGCGCCCAGGCGCTGGCAGGTGAGGCCAAGGTCCAGGCCGGGATGCTGTTGGTCATGCCCTTCCTCGCCGCAATCGGCCTGTCCTTTATCCAACCCTTCTACATCTCGGCGTTCACCCAGAATCCGACGGGCCGCACGCTGCTGGTTGTTGGATTTTGCCTGATGCTGATGGGCGTGTTCAGCATCCGATGGCTCATCCAGCAGGCGGGGAAGGAATGATGCCGGCCCTGCCTCCCACCGGGACGATGCTGCTGGCCGCCGCCGCAGGACTTGCCGCTATGCTGCTGGCCGTACTGGCGGCAGCGATCATGGGACGGGCGGCCGAGGAGCGCGATGTCGCGGGGCGGCTGCGATCCGTCGTGCGGCCGGCCGATCGGCAGGCGACCCGGCAAGGGGCATCGGTCCTCGGCCTTGCGCTGCTGCAACCGCTGTTGCGGCTGGGCGAAGTGCTGCGCGACAGCGCCATCGTCTCCCACAAGGAGATCGCGGAGTTTCAGCGGGCGCTCGCCGCGGCAGGTTTGAACCCCCGCCGCGCCGTGCCGACCTTCATCGGTGCCAAGGCGGCTCTGATCGTGGTGCTTCCCACCCTGGCGCTGCTGGCGGTGCTGATTTTGCCCTTCAGCCTGATGAACGCCATCCTGACGATCTTCGGGGCGCTGGTGGTGGCCGTGCTGGGGCCGAATTGGATGCTTGGGCGGCTGCGCCGCCCCTTTCAGGCCCAGCTGCGGCGTGGCCTCCCGGACGCGCTGGATCTGATGGTGGTCGCCGCCGAAGCCGGCCTCGGCCTCGAAAGCGCTGTGGACCGCGTAGCGCGTGAGATGGGGCGCACCAATCGCGCCATCGCTCTGGAATTCGGGCTCTTGGTGCAGGAATTGCGACTTCTGCCCGACCGGCGCGAGGCGCTGGAGCGGATGGCGGAGCGTACCGATATGGACGGCTTCAAACAGCTTTCGACCACGCTTATCCAGACGACGCGCTTCGGCACGCCGCTTGCCCAGGCCCTGCGTGTGCTCGCCGCCGAGATGCGGACGGAGCGGCAGTTGCGGCTCGAAGAAAAGGCCATCAAGCTCCCTGCTCTCCTGATCGGACCTCTTATCCTGTTCATCCTTCCCACGCTGTTCATCGCGCTTCTCGGCCCATCGATCCTGGAGATTTCCCGGGGGCTGGGAGGCGGCAACCCATGAAGCGCCTCGCTTTCGCTTGTGCCGTCTTGCTGAGCGGCTGCGCTGGACATGACCGCGCGACGGCCGCACGCGGACCAGATGCGGCTTCGCGCCAACGCGTTGCTGCGGCGGCAGAGGCCTCCGGGCAGTATGACGTAGCGCTTTCCATGTATGCCGCCGCGGCCGCGGCGGAGCCCAACAACGCTGCGGTCCAGGCGCGCTTTGCTGCCACGCTGGTGCGGACCGGCCAAGCCGCGCAGGCTGAAGAAGTGTTGAACCGCGGCCTCCAGCGACGTCCTGCCGACGCGGCACTTTTGACGCAACTCGGGCAACTGAGGCTCCGAGCGGGGCAGACCCAAGCGGCGCTGGAGGCGTTCGACCGTGCTTTGACTTCCGCGCCTCGCCAGATCTCAGCCCTGGACGGGCGCGGCGTCGCACTTGACCTCCTGGGACGACACGCTGAGGCACAGGCGAGCTATCGCGATGCGCTGGCGTCGGCACCTGCTTCGATCGCGGTCACGAACAACTTGGCCATGTCATACCTTTTGACAGGCCGCGCCTCCGAGGCGGTGGCCCTGCTGGCACCACTGGCTGGGCGCTCGGATGCGCCTCCGCGCGTCGCGGTGAACCTGGCTGTCGCACGCGGAGCCATGGGCGACCCCTCCTCGGCTCGCGCGATGCTCGGTGGTGCCGTGAGCGCGCAGGCAGACCTGGAAAATATCCTGACCGGCTTACGTGCGGGGGGCTCGTGACGCTCGGTGGATCGGTGAATTTCCAGACATCGGTGTCAGGCGCCCAGATTTAGCGCCGGATCAGGGCGTCACCCGCATGCCCTTCTCGCCGCATCACTGGGCCCGCATCAATGATGCCGGTCAGACGGCCGCGGTGCAGACGATCTCGATGAGGTCCTTGCCCTCGAGCGTCGCGCCGATCACCGCGCGCATCGGGATGTTCGACATGTCCACCCACTCGTCCCAGGCCTTGTTGAGCTCGGCCTTGCGGGACATGTCGGCGCAGTAGCAGATCGCCGTCAGGATCTTCGCCTTGGAGGTCCCGGCATCGACGAGGTTCTTGTCGATATTGGCCAGCGCACCCTTGGCCTGGACATACATGGACTCCGCCTTGTCCGGCGAGGTCGTCACCGTGGTGACGACGCCGTTGTGGACGACGGCCTTGCTGCGCGACGCGACGGCGCCGGGAATGCGGGTGATCATGCAGAGCTTCCTCCTGGAAATGGCGGCGCAATCCTCCGCTTAACGTGGACGGTCAGCAATGCCATGCTCACGAAAATCACAACAAGAGGAACGCCGCCAATGTCCCGCATCGCCCGACGTGCCCTTCTCGCCACCGGAGCCACGGCCCTCGCCGCGCCCGCGATTGCGCAATCCTGGATGCCGAGCCGGAGCATTACGCTCCTCATCCCCTTCGCGGCCGGCGATCTTCTCTGGCAGTTCGTCGGCGTGGCGCGGAGTGCCGCGGGGCATGAGGCGCGCGGCGGCAAGCGCCTCTGGGCCTTCCTGGCGCGCGGCGTGCTGGTCGTGGCCCTGATCGGCCTGCCCTTCGTGGTCGCGGACGACGTCACCATGCTGCGCCGGCGGCTCGGCTGATGCCGCCTCCGGAACTGGTCCTGACATCTGGCCGTCGCGGCAGTTCCATTGGATAGTCTCCCGCATGAACAAGCCCGTCTTCAATAAGCCCTTGGCCGGCCTCCTCGTCGTCGCGATGGAGCAGGCCGTCGCCGCCCCTCTCTGCTCCATGAAGCTCGCCGATGCCGGCGCCCGCGTGATCAAGATCGAGCGCGCCGAGGGCGATTTCGCCCGGGGCTACGACGCCGCCTGCAAGGGGCTCTCGACCTATTTCGTCTGGCTGAACCGCGGCAAGGAGAGCCTTTGCCTCGACATCAAGGCGCCGGCCGACAAGGCGTTGCTGGCGAGCCTGCTCGGCAAGGCCGACGTCTTTATCCAGAACCTCGCCCCCGGCGCCATGGCGCGCGCGGGCTTCGGCGCGGCCGAGCTTCGGGCGAAGCACCCGCGCCTCGTCACCGTCGACATCAGCGGCTATGGCGAGGAGGGCGAATATGCCGGCATGAAGGCCTACGACCTGCTGGTCCAGGCCGAGAGCGGCCTCACCTCGGTGACGGGCCGTCCGGAAGGCCCGGGCCGTGTCGGCGTCTCCGCCTGCGACATCGCCTGCGGCATGAACGCGCATGCCGCCGTGCTGGAAGCGCTGATCGAGCGCGGCATCACCGGAAAGGGCAAGGGCATCGGCGTCAGCCTCTTCGACGGCATGGCCGACTGGATGAACGTGCCGCTGCTCTACCTCGAAGGCACGGGCAAGGAGCCGCAGCGCATCGGCCTGGCGCATCCCTCGCTCTGCCCCTACGGCGCCTTCGAGACGAAGGACGGCGCGCTGATCCTCATCTCCATCCAGAACGAGCGCGAATGGGCGCTCTTCGCCGAGCACTTCCTGCAGGACACCGGCCTCATCACGCGCGAGGGATTCCGGCTGAACGTGCAGCGCGTCACGAACCGGCCTGTGGTGGACGCGCATATCGCGGGCGTCTTCGGCGCGCTCAGCCGCGAGGATTGCGTGGCGCGGCTGGCCCGGGCCAACACCGCCTACGGCTTCGTCAACGACGTGCACGGGCTGTCGAACCACAAGGCGCTGCGGCGGATGAATGTGGAGACCGAGAAGGGCCCGGTCTCGCTGGCCTGCCCAGCGCCGCGCTTCAGCGATGGAGCGCGGGAGTACGGGGCAGTGCCGGCGCTGGGCGCGCATACGGATGCGATCCGCAAGGAATTCGCCGCTTGAGAGGCGATCCGCCGCTCCGATGATTCCATCTCAGCAGATCGCGCTGACTTTGCTGAGAGAGCGATTCACCGCTTCGGTGATTCCACCTCAGCGGATCGCGCTCTAACCTCAGCGGCAGATCCGCGCGCGGCCCATGTCGAGGTGAAAATGGTCGGCGTGCGCCGCGTTGTAGTCCGGGCCCAGCACCGCGCCGAACCAGCGGCAGGCGCCGTCGCGCAACCCGCGCAGCGGCGCGTCGTCGCGCGCCCAGTCCCGCGCCACCCGCAGCTCCAGTCCGCGAAACCGAAAGGCGGCGATGTCCAGCGCATTCGCCGTCGCGTGCTCGCTGAGGCGCCCGGACCGATCGCGATTCACGTTGCGGCAGGCCTGTGCGCCCAGATGCGAGATGCCGACGACGCCCGCCGGGACGAGCGTGTTCCGCTCGTAGAGCACCCAGGCCGCGGCGAGCCGGCAGGTCACCACGGGCTGCGTCGGTGACATCCACAGCGTGCTGGGCAGCCGCACGGCGTTCTCCAGTCCGCAGCCGACCTCGGAGGGACGGTCCGGCTCGCGCGTCACGGCGATGTGCGAGGTCTCGAAGGCCGCGAAGCACGCCTTCGGGCTCATCCGCACCCAGCGCAGCTTGAGCGCCGTCATGGCATTGGGCGGCGCCGTCAGGTCGAGCGGCGCGCGCGGATCCCATTCGGGCGGCAGGTGGCGCGCGCCGATCACGGCCAGCACCAGGAGGGCGGCCAGGGCCGCGAACCAGCGCATCCCGCGTCAGATCTTGACGCGCGACGCGATGACCGCGCGGTCGCGCCCGGCTTCCTTGGCTAGATAGAGCGCGCCGTCGGCCGCCTTCGCCGCCACCTCGATCGCGACGAGATCGCCGCCCTCGACCGACGCGATGCCCGCCGAGACGGTGAGGCGTCGCTCGGGCGCCCCCGGGTGCGGCACACCCTCGGCGATGACCTGGCGCAGCCGTTCCACCAGCGCCAGCGCCTCATCCAGGCTGGCGTTGAACATCAGCAGGATGAACTCCTCGCCGCCGAAGCGCGCAAAGACATCGGTGGTCCGCATGTTGTCGCCCGCAACCTGCGCTAGCCCGCGGAGGACCGCGTCGCCGGCCGCATGGCCCCAGCCGTCATTGATCTGCTTGAAACGGTCGATGTCGAGCATCGCCAGAGCGACCGGCTGCTGCGCCTCCCAATGGGCCGCCAAAGGAAACAGCCCCTGCGCTGCGAAGCCCGCGCGGTTGGGCAGGCGGGTCAGCGGGTCGCGCTCGGCGGCGACTGCCAGTTGGCGCTCCAGCTCGTCGCGCGCGGCAACGCCCTGCAACGCGTAGAGATAGAACACGGGCGTCGCCACATTCGTGCAGGCCCAGGTCCAGTCCATCAGAGAGACGGGTGTCCCGGCATTCCGGATCGCCTCATCCAGGCCCGCGAGCGTGGCCATCACGCCGATCAGGGCAATGAGCACCGCACCGATCAGGGCGCGAAGGCGGCGCTCCGGGCGGCGCTGGTAGCCGAGCGACTGCCGCCAGGACGCCCAGGCCGTAAAGTAGCACAGCGCTGCCGTCGCCAGCCGGGCCAGGAGGAAGAGGATATTCTGCGCGGTGATGGCGCCTACTCCGCCCGAATGTTGCCGGCGCGGATCACCTGGCCCCAGCTGACGATCTCGGCCTGCAGGAATTCGCGGAACTGCGCGGGGGTGAGGTCCATCGGCACGCCGCCCTGGTCGAGGATGCGCGCGCGCTCGCGGGCGCCGTTGGCGAAGCGCCGTCCCTCCTCGCTCAGCCGCGCGACGATCGCGGCCGACGTGCCCGCGGGAGCCACGAGGCCGGACCAGGTCTGCGTCACGTAGCCGTTCACGCCCTGCTCGGCGATGGTCGGCACCTCGGGCCAGGAGGGCAGCCGCTCGCGCGTCGAGATGCCGATGGCCTTGAGGCGTCCCTCCCGCACATGCGGGCCGGCGGAGGCGGCGTTGTCGAAGAGCAGGTCGCAATGGCCGGCGATGGTGTCGATCAGCGCCGGGCCCGAGCCGCGATGCGGGATATGCGTCATCTCGACGCCCACCGCGCGCGAAAACATCTCGGCCGAGAGATGCGAGGGCGAGGCGACGCCGATCGAGCAGTAGTTGAGCGCGCCCGGTCGCTGCCGCGCCCAGGCCACGAATTCCGCGACGTTGGAGGGCGGCCGGCTGGTCGGCATCACCATCAGCAGCGGCGTGATGAAGGGCAGCAGGATGTGCTCGAAGCTGCGGATCGGATCGTAGGGCGCCTGCAGCATCTGCGGCAGGATGGTGAGCGGCCCGCTGCCCAGCATGCCCAGCGTGTAGCCGTCCGGCGCCGCGCGCGAGACCAGCTCCGTGCCCAGCATGCCCGAGGCGCCGGAGCGGCTCTCCACCACGAAGGCCCCGCCGAAGACCTCCTGGTAGTGCGCCGAGATCAGCCGCGCGATCACCTCCGTGCCGCCGCCCGGCGGAAAGGGCACGATCATGCGCACGGGACGGTCCGGCCAGGTCTGGGCGGAGGCGAGCCCGGGCGCGAGGCACAGCAGGGCGGCCGCCAGCATTCTGCGGAACATGGCTGGGATCTCCTGGACGTTTCGATCAGCGTGGCACCGCCCTTCGGGGTGGCGCAAGGCGGTATCGATGCCCATTCTGGGCCGCGATGAACATCCTCTCGATTCAGTCCTGGGTCGCCTACGGGCATGTCGGCAACGCCTCGGCGATGTTTCCGCTGCAGCGGCTCGGCGCCGAGGTCTGGGCGGTGAACACCGTGCAGTTCAGCAACCACACGGGCTATGGCGCCTGGCGCGGGCAGGTCTTCGGCGCGCAACTCGTGCGCGACTGCGTGCAGGGCATCGCCGAGCGCGGCGTGCTGCCGCGCTGCGAGGCGGTGCTCACCGGCTACATGGGCGATGCGGAGATCGGCGAGGCCATCCTGGAGGCCGTGTCGCAGGTGAAGGCCGCGAACCCGCAGGCTCTCTGGTGCTGCGACCCCGTGCTGGGCGATGACGACCGCGGCATCTACGTGCGCCCCGGCATTCCGGAATTCTTCCGCGACCGCGCGCTGCCGCTGGCCGACATCGCGACCCCCAACCGCTTCGAACTGGAATTCCTGACCGGCATCAAAGTCGCGACGCTGGAGGATGCGAAGGCGGCGGTGACGGCACTGCAGGCGCTCGGCCCGCGCTGCGTGCTGCTCACCAGCCTCGCCTTTCCCGACATGCCGGAAGGCAGCATCGGCATGCTCGCCGCCGAGGGTGGGAAGTTCTTCCGGGTGACGACCCCGGAACTGCCCATCTCCATCAACGGCGCGGGCGACGCCATAGCGGCGCTGTTCCTCTTCCACCGGCTGCAATCCGGCGACGCGGCGACGGCACTCTCCAAGGCCTGCTCCTCCATCTTCGGACTTCTGCGGCGGACCTCGGAGGCGAAGTCCCGGGAAATCCTCACGGTCCAGGCACAGGACGAGTTCGTCGCCCCGACGCAGGTCTTCCAGGCCGAAGCCTGCTGAGAGCCTGGATGTTGCATTGCAGCAATTCCATGCACTGATAGATAGCATCCTAATCATATGCGTACGTATATTAAGGCCGTGACCGAGCTCCCCGACCGACGCCGAATCACCGCCGTGCTCCTCCAGGCGAGCCGTCGCTGGCGCCGCCTGGCCGAGGAGGCCATGACGGCCCATGGCCTCTCCGAGGCCCGCGCCGCCCCGCTCATCTGGGTGGGGCGCCTGGGCGGCGGCGTGCGCCAGGTGACGCTCGCCGCGCATATCGGCATCGAAGGCCCCTCGCTGGTGCGCCTGCTCGACCAGCTCGAAGGCGCCGGCCTGCTGGAGCGCCGGGACGACCCCGAGGATCGCCGCGCCAAGACCATCTGACTCACCCCGGAGGGCAAGGCGCTCACCCGCCGCGTCGAGCGCGTGCTGACGGAGCTGCGCGAGCGCCTGTTGCACGACATCAGCGACGACGACATCGCCGCCGCGCTGCGCGTCTTCCAGGCCTTCGACGCCGTGCCAGGGCCGGAGCCGGTGGCGTGACCCTCCCCTCGCTGCGCGACTGGCTCTTCTCGGCCAGGGCCTTCGCGGCCGCCATGCTGGCGCTCTACATCGCGCTCGCCATCGACCTGGCGCCCGGCTGGGGCTCAGACGAGCCCCGCCCAGAGCAGCGACAGGCCGGAACAGAGCAGCACGGCATCCAGCAAGTGCTGGAATGCGCGCAAGCTCATTCGTTGCACGAGCCGCTTCCCCAGGAAGGCGCCCGCCATGACCGAGGCGCCGATGATCAGCCCCTGGAGGATCGCCGGCCCCGGTAACGCGCCGAGCTGCCGGAAGGTCACCGCCTTGCTCACCATCAGCGCCAGGGAGCTCACCGCTTCGGTCGAGAGGAAGGCGCCCTTCGCCAGCCCGAAGGCGGAGAAGGCCGGCACGCTGAGCGGCCCGGTGGACAGCACGATGCCGGTCAGGAAGCCGATCACCGCCCCCGCCAGGGCGAGCTGCCACAGCCCGATCCGCTGGTCGTGCAGGCGTAGCCAGCGCTGGGCCGGGATCATCGCCAGGAAGAAGGCGCCGAGCGCGAGGTCCACCAGCCGGGGCGGCAACACCAGCAGCGTGTGCGCCCCCAGCGCCGCGGCCGGCACGCCCGGAATGGAATAGGCGGCGAAGGCGCGCCAGTTCACCTCCCGCCACCAGGACAGCGCCTTGGCGACATTGGCCATTACCGAGGCGATCGCCATGATCGGCACGGCCTGCTGCGGGCCGTATTCGAAGACCAGGAGGGGCAGCAGCAGGATCGAGGCGCCGGTGCCGATGATGCCGCTCAGCGTCCCCGCGGCCAGCCCGGCGACGAGGACGAAGAGGTGGCTCAGCGCGCCCGCATCCGGTTGTTGCGCGGCAGATGTTCCACCTCGGCGAGGCCGAGCATCTCCATCACCGGCGGCACATAGTTGGCGAAGCGGCCGCGCAGGCCCTTCTTCAGCCCGTACCAGCCGCCGACGGGGTTGTCCGCCGCCCGCGCCCAGGCCTCGACCGTACCGGCTGCCGCGGGCTTCTGCTCGTCGGCGCTGCCGAGCGGCATCCAGTCGCCACGGGATCTGAGCATCGCCTGGAGGTCGTCGAGGCAGCGGAGCGCGTAGCGCAGCTCCGTCTTGCCCACGGTCACCACCAGCGCCCCGGCCGCCTCGTCGCGCCAGGCCTGGTACTCCGAGCCGCCGCCCGGGGTCGTCAGGGTCCAGGGGACTTCGCGAGTCCCCTGGCCCATCGTCAGATCACCGAGACCCCGGCCAACGCCAGCAGCGCGATGAAGAGCGTGCT
>JAQGHZ010000390.1 GCA_028291485.1 Rubritepida sp.
ATCTCCGGCACCTCGCGCGCCAGCCGCGCCGCCAGCTCGCGCGCGCCGGCGCCGGTCAGCGTGCGGTCCACCGAAGCGAGCAGCGAGGCGCCGCGCGGACCCTCCAGGATGTCGAGGCTGCGGCGCGTGGCGGCATCCAGCAGCAGCACGCCCTTCGCGCCCTCGGCGACCGGCGGCGAGAGCCGCGGCAGCGCGCCGTTGTTCACCGCGCGCACGTATTCGATGGCCATGGCGGCCGCCGCGACCTCGGCCTCGCCGAAGCTGCCGAAGCCGTCGAGCGCGGCCACACCCAGCGCGCCTGCCAGACGCGCGCGCGCATCGCGCGGCGGGATGGAGGGCACCGCGCCCTCGATGCGCAGCGCCTCCTCGGCCAGGATCTCGGACGGATCGAGGCGGGCGATCAGCGCCGCCGGATCCGCGCCCGCCTGGGTGAAGAAGAGTCCCGTCGTGACGTCGAGCCAGGCCGCGCCGCCCTGTACCAGCGCCAGGAGCCAGGCGGGGCGTGCGGCGTCGAGCAGCGCCTCTTCCGTCGCGGTGCCCGGCGTCACGATGCGCACGATCTCGCGTCGGATGGTCGGAGCCTTGCGGGCCTTGGCTTCCTCCGGCGATTCCAGCTGGTCGCAGATGGCGACCCGGAAGCCGCGGCGGATCAGCCGCGCGAGGTACGCCTCATGGCTGTGCGCGGGTACGCCGCACATGCGGATGGGACGGCCCTGGTGCTCGCCGCGATGCGTGAGGGCGAGGCCGAGCGCCTCGCTCGCCGCTTCCGCGTCGTCATGGAACATCTCGTAGAAGTCGCCCATGCGGAAGAAGACGAGCGCCGATCCGGCCGCGGCCTTCGCCGCGAACCATTGTGCCATCGCGGGGGTGGCACCCTCCGCAGTCATGCTTTGCTCCACGAAGCTTGCATAGCCGAGCGTCTCGCACCCGCGAAGGGGCCTCCTTGCGGGGCACCTTCCCAATCGACAAGGTGAAGCCCCAGGCAACTTGAATTCGGGACGAACGACAATGGACGATGTGCGCAAGGACGGTCTGGTGGATACGCGAACGGCGCGCGTCACCGGGGAGGAAGCGCTGGCGATGCACGCCGAGGGCCGCCCCGGCAAGCTGGAGATACGCCTCACCAAGCCGCTGGTCACGGCGCGCGACCTGAGCCTCGCCTATTCGCCCGGCGTGGCGGAGCCCTGCCTGCACATCCACCGCAACCCCGCGCTCGCCTACGACTACACGAGCAAGGGCAATTTCGTGGCCGTGGTGTCCAATGGCACGGCCGTGCTGGGCCTGGGCAACCTCGGCGCGCTGGCCTCCAAGCCGGTGATGGAGGGCAAGGTCGCGCTGTTCAAGCGCTTCGCCGACGTCGACGGCATCGACCTCTGCCTCAACACCGAGGATGTCGACGAGTTCGTGAACTGCGTCCGGTTCCTCGGCCCGAGCTTCGGCGGCATCAACCTCGAGGATATCAAGGCGCCGGAATGCTTCGTCATCGAGAGCCGCCTGCGCGAGCTGATGGACATCCCCGTCTTCCACGACGACCAGCACGGAACGGCGATCGTCGCGGCCGCGGGACTCATCAATGCGGCGCATCTGACGGGGCGCGACCTTAAGACCACTAAGCTCGTCATCAACGGCGCCGGCGCGGCGGCCATCGCCTGCGCCGAGCTGGTGAAGGCCATGGGCATGAGCCCGCAGAACGTCATCCTCTGCGACACCAAGGGCGTGGTCTATCGCGGCCGCCCCGAGGGCATGAACCAGTGGAAGTCGGCGCATGCGATCGAGACGGATCTCCGCACGCTGAGCCAGGCGCTGGAGGGCGCCGATTGCTTCTTCGGCCTCAGCGTGAAGGGTGCGCTGACGCCCGAGATGATCAAGGCGATGGCCCCCGCGCCGATCATCTTCGCCATGGCCAATCCGGACCCCGAGATCACGCCCGACGAGGCGAGGGCCGCGCGGCCGGACTGCATCATCGCGACGGGTCGCTCGGACTATCCGAACCAGGTGAACAACGTCCTGGGCTTCCCTTTCATCTTCCGTGGCGCGCTGGACGTGCGGGCCTCGACCATCAACGACGCCATGAAGATCGCCGCCGCCCACGCCCTGGCTGGACTGGCGCGTGAGGAGGTGCCGGAGGAGGTGGCCCGCTCGGGCGCGGGCAAGCAGCTCGTCTTCGGGCCGGAATACATCATCCCGAACGCCTTCGACCCGCGGCTGATCTCCCGCGTGCCGGTGGCCGTCGCCGAGGCTGCGGTGCGCTCGGGCGTCGCGCGCAAGCCGATGATCGACACGCAGCGCTACGGCCGCGAGCTGGCGAGCCGCCTCGACGTGGCGGTGAACGCGCTGGAGGCGATCCATGAGCGCGTGCGGGAAAACCCGCAGCGCGTGGTCTTCGCCGAGGGCGAGGACGAGACGGTCATCCGCGCGGCGATCAACTTCCGCAACGCGGGCTACGGCTTCCCGATCCTGGTGGGCCGGGAGGAGCGGATCAACGCGACGGTCGCGGCCCTGGGCGTGCGGCTGCCCGAGGGGATCGAGATCCACAACGCGCGGCTCTCCTCGCAGAACCGCCGCTATGCCGAGTGGCTCTATGCCCGCAAGCAGCGCGACGGCTTCCTCTTCCGCGACTGCCAGCGGCTGGTGAACCTGGACCGCAACGTCTTCGCGGCCTGCATGCTGGCCCTGGGCGACGCCGACGCGCTCCTCACGGGCGAGACGCGCAGCTATTCCGTCACGCTCGACGGCCTCAACATGGCGCTGGACCATGACGGCGTGCTCTTCGGCCTGACCATGATGATCGCGCGGCGCTCCGGCACGGTGCTGGTGGCCGACACGGCGATCCACGAGCGGCCGAACGCGGCCACCCTGGCGGAGATCGCGATCCGCAGCGCGGCCACGGCGCGGCGGCTCGGGCTCACCCCTCGGGTGGCCTTCCTCTCCTTCTCCACCTTCGGCGACCCCAAGGGGAGCATCCCGGGCAGCCTCCGCGAGGCGGTGAAGCTG
>JAQGHZ010000698.1 GCA_028291485.1 Rubritepida sp.
ATCGCAAACGTCATGAGGGCGAGCGGCATCCGCAATTTCCGCTACATCGCCTTCCCGCCGGTCGTCTTCGAGGCGCCGTCGCGCGCCGTCGAGGCGGAGGCGGTGGTCCTGCCGGAGCCGGTCCCCGGCGGGCCGGAGCCGGTCGTCGCGCCGGAGAACACGCTGCCCGCCCCGCCCGAGCCTACCCCCGCCCTCGCCCTGGTGCCGGTCCAACCGGGAGCAGCCGCCGTTGCGCCGCCCGTGGCTTCGCCCGCCTGGACGCAAACTGTGTCCGGACCGCCGGTCGCGATACCGCCGCCGCTCGCTTCGCGGCAGGCCATGCCGGTGCAGGCCGCGCCGGAGCCGATTCCCGATCCGCCCAGTTGGTCGCAGGCCGTTCCGCCGCCTCCGGTCAGGCCCCCCACCGGCCTGCGCCTGCTGGCCGAAGCCGCCGCCGCACCGCCGCCGCCATCGCCGAAGCAGCCGTCCGACTCGCCGCGCCGCTTCGCCCTGCTCGACGACATCCAGACCGAGATGCGCCCGCGGCGCGCCCGCACCGGCCGCCGCAGGCCCGGCGACCCGCTGTGATCGCCCCATGCCGCTGATCGCCTTCGCCTCGCCCAAGGGCGGCGTCGGGAAAACGACGATCGCCGCCCATGTCGCGGCGATCCTGGCGCGGCGCGGCTACAAGGTCATCGCCCTCGACCTCGATCCGCAGAACGCGCTGCGGCTGCACCTGGGCGTCTCCATCCGCGAGGAGGGGCGCTTCCTGTCCAGCCTCCCCTCGCGCCCGATCTGGCAGGACTGCGTGACGGAGACCGAATCCGGCGTGCGCCTGCTGCCCTTCGGCCCGCAGGACCCGCTGGGCACGCTGGAGCTCGCCGTGGCGCTCACGCAGGATCCGGCGCTGCTGGCCGATCCCGTGCGCGACATGCTGGCGACGCCCGACAACATCGTGATCGTGGACAGCCCGCCCGGCCCCAATGCCGCGCTGACCGCCATCACCTCCCTGCTCGACCTGCTGGTGCTCGTGCTGCTGGCCGATGGCGGGAGCGCCGCCATCATCCCGCAGATCGCGAGCAACCGCTTCCTCGGCCGCGGCACGCTGGCCAGCCGCTCGGCCGATCGCGCGGTGGTCGTGCTGAACCAGGTGGACGAGGCCGAGCCGCTGTCCGACGCCGTGCTCGATATGGCGCAGGCCGCGCTGGGCAAGCGCCTGATCGGCGCCGTCTGCCGCGACCAGGCGCTCGCCGAGGCGCTGGCCGACAAGCGCATGCTGGTCGAGGGCGAGGAGGGGGCCGGCGAGGACTTCCAGATCCTCGCCGAGGCCATCGTGCGGCGCCTCAGGCTCCCGGGCACGGGGCAGCAGGGCTACCAGGGCCTGCTCGAATGGAGGCAGCCGTGAGCGGCGGACGCTTTTCCGAATTCGTCCAGACCTTTCCCGGTCCCGCGCCGCGGGCCGCGAAGCTGAAGCGTCTCGCCGCCATGGTGCTGGGCTTCCTCGGCGCCTTCTTCTTCATCACCGCGCCCATGTCCGAGGAGGGCCAGGTCTGGCTGACCCTGGGCGGGATCGTGGCCTTCCTCCTCCTGAACCGCAGCGGATCCCGCAAGATCGGGATGATCCTGGTGGTGATGTCGGTGATGGTGAGCTCGCGCTACCTCTTCTGGCGCGCGACCGAGACGCTGGAATTCGATTCCCTGCTGCAGACGATGCTGGGCACGGGCCTCTTCGGCGCCGAGCTCTTCGCCGGCATCCTGATGACGCTCTCCTACATCCAGACATCCTATCCGCTGGACCGCAAGCCGGTGCCGCTGCCCGCCGACCCCGAGAGCTGGCCGACGGTGGACATCTACATCCCCAGCTACAACGAGAGCCTCGACCTCGTGCGGCCGACCGTTCTGGCCGCGATGAACATGGACTACCCGCGCGACAAGATGAACGTCTGGATCCTGGACGACGGCCGCCGTCCGGAATTCCGCGAATTCGCCGAGGAGGCGGGCTGCGGCTACATCATCCGGCCCGACAACAAGGGCGCGAAGGCCGGCAACCTCAATCACGCACTGCGTCACACCGAGGGCGAGTACATCGCGATCTTCGACTGCGACCACGCGCCCACGCGGGCCTTCCTGCAGCTCACCCTCGGCTGGCTGGTGCGCGACAGGCGGATCGCGCTGGTGCAGACGCCGCACCATTTCTACTCGCCCGATCCCTTCGAGCGGAACCTCGCGCGGCAGCGGCTGGTGCCCAATGAGGGGCTGCTCTTCTACGGCGCGATCCAGTCCGGCTCCGACATGTGGAACGCCGCCTTCTTCTGCGGCTCCTGCGCGGTCATCCGCCGCGAGGCGCTGGAGGAGGTGGGCGGCGTGCCGCACGTCACCGTCACCGAGGACTGCCACTGCGCGCTGAAGATGCAGCAGAAGGGCTGGCACACCGCCTATATCCGCATCCCGCTGGCGGCCGGCCTGGCCACCGAGCGCCTGGCGCTGCACATCGGCCAGCGGCTGCGCTGGGCGCGCGGCATGCTGCAGATCATGCGCACGGAGAACACGCTCTTCGCGCCCGGGCTGAAATGGGCGCAGCGCTTCTGCTACTTCATCGCGGGCTTCGGCTTCCTCTTCGCCCTGCCGCGCGTGATCTTCCTCACCTCGCCGCTGGCCTTCCTCTTCTTCGGCGAAAGCGTGATCGCGGCCTCGCCCCTGGCCATCATCGCCTATGCGGGCAGCCACATGTTCCACGCCGTCGGCACCACCGCGCGGCTGAACGGCAAGCACCGCCACTCCTTCTGGTCCGAGATCTACGAGGCGTCTCTGGCCGTCCCCCTGCTGCCCGTGACGCTGCTGACGCTGTGGGATCCGTCCAAGGGAAAGTTCAACGTGACGGACAAGGGCGGCATCCTGGAGGCGGGCTATCTCGACTTCCGCGCCGTGCTGCCCAACCTGATCATGCTGGTGCTGCTGGGGGCGGGCTTCCTCATCGGCCTCTGGGGCACCTTCACCAGCGAGTTCGGCACGATCGAAGGCAACGCCTACCTGCTCAACACGATCTGGGCCGGCATGTGCCTGATCCCGCTGTCGGCCAGCGTGGCCGTGGGCCGCGAGCGCGAGCAGTCCCGCGTGCGCGCCCGCGTCGAGGCCGACCTGCCGGGGTATCTCATCCTGCCGAGCGGCGAGCGGCTGGCCGCGCACAGCGCCAACCTTTCGCTCTCCGGCGCGCGCATGCTGCTGGACCGCGCGCTGGGCGTGGCCGAGGGCGACCGCGTGGGCGTGGCCTTCGAGACCGGCGGCGACATCGTGGAACTCAAGGCCGAGGTGATCCGCTGGGACGGGCAGGAGGCCTATCTCCAGTTCATCATCGACGACATCGCCGACGAGGCCGCCGTGGTGCGCGCCTTCTTCGGCCGGCCGGACGCCTGGCTCTACTGGGACCACTGGCCCGAGGACAAACCCCTGCGCTCGCTTCTCAATGTCGTCCTCGCCACGGCCGATGCCGTGTTCCGCAAGTATCGCTTCGGCATCCTGCGTGCGGCCAAGGTGCTGGTGCCCTCCAAGCCGCAGGCGGCGCGCGTGTCGGATGTGGTGGCGCCGCGCCGGCCCGTCACCAAGGCGCGGCCCATCGTGGAGACCACGGCGGTTCTGCTGCTCGCGGCCGGCCTCGCCTTCGGTGCGCCGGCGGCCGCGCAGGTGCCGGACCCGGCGGTGCCGGCGCAAGCCGTCGCCCCGCCTTCCGTCCCCCCGGCTCGCCTCGCGCCGGATCCCGCCATGCCCGATGCGCTGCCGCCCGGCGCGCGCGTCGTCACGCGGACGCTGCGCGAGCTCGGCCTCTCCGGCCCCATGCAGCTGCGCGGCATCTCCGACCTACAGGGCGTGCTCTTCGGCCTGCGCGGCGACGAGGTGGTGACCGAGGCGCGCATGACGGTGGCGGGCGGCGCCTCCCCGCAGCTCATCCCCAACCTCAGCCAGATCGCCATCACGCTGAACGAGCAGGCCGTCGGCACCATCCCGATGGATTCCGCGCGGCAGAGCTTCGGGCCGATGGAGTTCCCGCTCGACCCGCTCTACTTCGCCGAGGTCAACCGGCTGAATTTCCGCTTCGCAGGCCGCTACACCACGGAATGCAACGATCCCCTGTCCGGGCTGCTCTGGGCGACCATCTCCGACCTCTCCACCGTCGAAATGCGCATCGAGCGCCTGCCGCCGCAGCGCGAGCTGGCCCGCCTGCCGGAGCCGCTCTTCGACCGGCGCGTCCTGCAGGGCATCGTCACCCTGCCCATGATCCTGCCCGAGACGCTCGGGCCCGCTGGGCTCCGCGCCGCCGCCATCGCCGCCTCCTGGTTCGCCGTGCAGGCCGACTATCGCGGCGCGACCTTCCCGGTCTCCCGCACGGTGCCCGAGCGCGGCGACGGCATCGTGATCGCCGTCGGCGTGGATTCCGTGCCGGGCGTCGCCCTGCCGCGGATGGACGGGCCGACGCTGGCGCTCGTCGCCAACCCGGCCGACGCCTTCGGCACGCTGCTCGTCATCGGCGGGCGCAGCGAGGCCGAGGCGGTGGCCGCCGCGCAATCGCTGGTCGCGGCGCGCGCCGCGCTCTCGGGCGAGGTGGCGCGCGTGGTGGCGCCCTCCATCCCGGGCCGCCAGCCCTATGACGCGCCGCGCTGGATCCGCACCGACCGGGCGGTGGAGCTCGGCAGCCTCGTCTCCGCGCAGGATCTCCAGTCGCAGGGCTATTCGCCGGGCTCCATCCGCATCCCGCTGCGCACCGCGCCGGACATCGTGACCTGGCGCAACCGCGGCTTCCCGCTGAAGCTGGCCTACCGCGCGCCGCCCGGGCCCGTGGTGGACGTCTCGACCTCGCGGCTGGATGCGGCGCTCTCCGGCGTCTACCTGCGCTCCTTCCGGCTGGCCGATCCCGCGTTTGTCCCCGTGCTGAGCTCGGCCTGGGACTGGGTCTCCGACCAGATGGGGATCGGCTCCGGCACGGAGGTCCGCAACGGCCGGGTCAGCATCCCGCCCTACCTCATCCTCGGCCGCGACGAGCTGCAGCTGCGCTTCGACATGCGGCCCATGGCGCGCGGCGACTGCGTGGCCGTGCCGGCCGACGTGCGGGCCGCGATCGAGCCCACCAGCACGGTGGACCTGCGGCGCGCGCATCGCCATGCGCGGCTGCCCAATCTCGGCTTCTTCGCCTCCTCCGGCTTTCCCTTCACGCGGATGGCCGACCTCTCCAACACCGCCGTCGTGGTGCCGGAGCGCGCGAACCCGGTGGAGCTGACCGCCTTCCTCGACCTCGTGGGCCAACTCGCCGCGACGGTGGGCCTCGCCTCGACGGGCGTGCAGGTGGTGACGCCGGGCGGGCTGCAATCCGTCGCGGCGCGGGACCTCCTCGTCATCGGCACGCTCGGCCGCAATCCGGCGCTCAACACGCTGCTGCGCGACACGCCCGTGCGGATCGAGAACGACCGGCTGACCCTGGCGCTGCCGGACGCGCTGCAGGACGTGCGCGCGGTCTTCCTCGACGCGCCGACCGGCTCCGAGCGCGGCCGTGCCAGCGCCGTGGTCAACGAGAGCGGCGGGGAGGGGATGGCCGTGCTGCTCGGCGTGGAGAGCCCGCTGCAATCCGGCCGCTCCGTGGTGGCGCTGACGGGGATGACGCCGGTCGCCATCAGCGGGCTCGTCGCCGCGCTGCGCGATCCGGTCCTCGCGCCGCGCATCCAGGGGGACGTCGCGCTGCTCTCGGGCGGGGTGATGCAGAGCTTCCGCACCCAGACGCCCTATGCGGTCGGCCGGCTGCCCTGGTGGCTCCGGCCGCAGGTCTGGCTGGCCGAGCGGCCGGAGCGGGTGCTGCTGCTGCTCCTGGCCTCGGCCGCGCTCATCGGCATCCCCTTCTTCTGGATGCTGCGCCGGCGTTCGCTTTCGCGGTTGCGGGGACGCACGCATTCGTGAGATTCTTCCCTCTGGGGGATGTTGTATGCGCGCCGTGCCTATGGCCCTGCTGCTCGGGGGAGCGGCGCTGGGTCCCGCCGCCGCCCAGACACAGACCGTCGCCGCCGATCCGGCCGCGACGGCGCAGGCGCCTGCGCGCGCCGTGGACATCCTGATCCGGCAGGCCGAGCGCTGGCTGGCGCAGGACCGTCCCGACCTCGCCGCCGCCTCCATCGAACGCGCGCTGGCCGCCGAGCCGCGCAACACCGCCGCACTCGCCGTCGCCGCCCGAGTCGAGGCCGCCCGCAGCAACCGCACCGCGGCCGCCGGCTTC
>JAQGHZ010000414.1 GCA_028291485.1 Rubritepida sp.
TATCTCCGTCCTCCGCCGATCTGAACTCCTCAAGGAATCGCGAATGACCTCCTGGGCCCATGGCTATGTCGCCGACAGCCCCTACACCTTCGCCTATCAGGCGGCGCAGGCCCCGGGAAACCTGGCCTTGATCTGCGCCATGATGGGCGTGGACTGGCAGCCCACCGCACGCATGAACGTCGCCGACATCGGCTGCGGACGCGGCTACACGGTCAACACGCTGGCCGCGGCCAATCCCGGCTGGACCGTGATCGGCCTCGACTACAACCCGGCCCATATCGCCGAGGCCGCCTCGCTGGCGGAGAAGGCCCGGATCGACAACGCCACCTTCGTCGAGGCCGACCTCGCCGAGATGACCGACGCCGAGATCGACCAGATCCCCGAGCTGGACGTGGTCAGCCTGCATGGCGTCTGGACCTGGGTGGCCGACCCGGTGCGCGCGGGCATCGTTCGGCTGCTCTCGCGCCGGCTGAAGCCGGGCGGCCTCTGCTACATCGGCTACAACGCCCTGCCCGGCTTCGGCGGCGACATGGCCCTGCAGCGGCTGTTCCGGCACCTGACCGCGCTCCAGCCCCTGGGCTCCTCGCCGGAGAAGGCACGCGCGGTCATCCCGACGATCCGCGCGCTGCACGCCACCAAGCCCGCCAACCTCCTCCCCACGGGCATGCTGAAGCGCATCGCCGAGGATGAGACGGAGTTGGACGCCTCCTACCTCGCCCATGAGTTCCTGACGGCCCATTGGCGCCCCGTCTTCTTCGAGGACCTCTGCGCCGACCTCGCCCCCGCCAAGCTCGACTATGTGGGCAGCGCCGGCTTCCACGAGAACGTGCCCGACCTGATCTTCTCGCCCGAGCAGCGCACGGTCTACGAATCCCTGCCCATGGGCCCGGCGCGCGAGTTGATGAAGGATGTCGTGCTGCAGCGCCCCTTCCGCCGCGACGTCTTCGTGCGCGGGCTGCGCCGCACCGACCCCGTCGTCGCGCTGGACCGCCTGGTGCTGGGCGCCTGCAAGACTCTGCCCGAGACGAGCCCGAACATCGGCGTGCCGGTGGGCTCGGCGGAGCTCGGCCCGGAGCTCTGGGGGCCGATCGCCGCCGCCCTGCGCGAGGCCCCGCAGAGCCTCGGGCGCCTGCGCAGCCTCACGGCGGACCGCAACCCCAACGCCGCCGAGCTGCTGACCGTGCTGGCCGGCGCCGGCTATGTCCTGCCGGTGCTGCGCGATGTCGGCCCCAGCGAGGCGACGCAGCGCTTCAACCGCACCGTCGCCGAGACCTATTGGCGCGAGGGGCGGCGCGGCGGGCAATACGCCATGGCGTCGCCTGTCTCGGCCGCCGGCGTCGCCTGCACCTGGATGGAGCTCGCCGTCGCCTGCCAGATCGGGGATGCCGGTTCGGATTGGCCCGACCCGACGACGATCGCCACGCGTATCCTGCCCGACATCAGCGGCGAGGCCCTGGAGGCGGCCAAAGGCATGGTCGAAGAACTTCTCAGCGAGCGCCCAGCCGTCTGGCGGCGTTTCGGGATCATCTGACGATGGCGGACTGGTCCCGCGGCTACGTCGCCGGAAGCACCTATGGCATCGCCTGGCAGTCGGCACAGACACCGGCCCACATGGCCATGGTCTGCGCCGCCGCCGGCGTCGACTGGCAGCCGCGCCCGCGCATGACCGTCGCCGATATCGGCTGCGGGCGCGGCTATGCGGCCAACACCCTGGCCGCCGCCAATCCCGACTGGACGGTGATCGGGCTGGACCACAATCCCGTCAACATCGCCGAGGCGACGCAGACCGCCGGCCGCGCCGGCCTCGGCAATGCGCTCTTCCTCGAGGCCGACCTCGCCGCCATGAACGAGGCCGGGCTGGACCGCATCCCGCCGCTCGACGTCGTGATGGTCCATGGCGTCTGGTCCTGGGTGTCGGACGAGGTGCGCGAGGGGATCGTTCGGCTGCTGGCGCGCCGGCTCAAGCCGGGCGGCCTCGCCTATCTCGGCTACAACGCGCTGCCGGCCGCGGGCGCGGATCTCGCCTTGCAGCGGCTGCTGCGCCACCTCGCCGGCCCGGTGGGCGCACAGCCCGGCCAGGCCGAGGCGGCGGTCGCCGTGGCCATCGAGCGCCTGCGCGGCATGGCCGAACACCTGCCGCTGCGCGAGACGCCGATGCTCAAGCGTCTCCTGGCCGACCCGCCGGTGATGGAGCCCGCCTTCGTCGCGCACGAATTCCTGACCGCGCATTGGCGGCCGGTCTTCTTCGAGGACCTCTCCGCCGCGCTGGGACCGGCCAAGCTGGACTTCGTCGGCAGCAGCAACCTCTTCGAGGGGGTGCCGGGCGTGGTCTGCGACGCGCCACAGCTCGCCGTGATGGCCATGCTGCCCGAGGGCGCCCCACGCGAATTCCTGAAGGACATCTGCCTGCCGCGCACCTTCCGCGCGGATGTCTTCATCCGCGGCGGACGCCGCACCGACTCGCTGGAGGCGCTGGATTCCGTGGTGGTCGCGGCCTGTGCGCCCATCCCGGAGGAGAGTCCCGTCCTCGCCACCGGCACCGGCCGTGCGGCGCTGCCGCAGCCGGCGTGGGATGCGATCGCCGCCGGCCTCGCCGAGGGCCCGCAGCCGATCGGCGCCCTCCGCGCCCGTGCGGCGGAGGCCCTGCACCCGGGCGAGGTGCTGGCGCTGCTGACCGGGACCGAGATGGTGCTGCCCGTTTACCGCCCACCGGGTCGCGCCCCGGCCGCGACCCGCTTCAACCTGGCCGCCGCCGCCCTCCACGCGCCGACCGGCGAAGGCACCGGCCACTTCGCCCTCGCCTCGCCCGTGGCGGCCGGCGGCTTGCCGGCGAGCGCTCTCGACCTGGCCCTGGCCGCGGCGCTGCTCGAGGGCGCCGATCCGGAGGATCCGATGGCGCTGGCCCGGCGCCTTCAGCCGGACCTGAACCTGGAGAGCCGGGAGCGCGCGGCGGAGATCATCGCCGAGCGCTGGGAGGAGCGCATCCCGGTCTGGCAGCGCTTCGGCATCCTGTGACACCTGCCCCGGGAGGCCACCCGGCAGCGGCCCGGGCGTTTTTCCATGGGCTGGCCCTGCGGCGTTTCGCCGCGGCGCTGCCCATGCGACAATTCTTCGCATGACTTCGCCACGATCCGCTGGTTCTGTAGGCACAAGATTCATTCAGGGCCGCACCGCCAAATGGCGGCCCACCCAGGAGAGGCACACCATGTCGAGAGCAATCCTTTACGCCACCCTCTGCGCTACTGGCGCCCTGATCGGCGCGACAGCCCTGCCCTTCGCCGGCGCCGCGCTTGCCCAGGACGATCCCGCCGCCCGTCAGCTCATCGAGCGCCTGCGCCCGACGGAGAACCAGACGCGCGGCATCCGCATGCCGGGCAGCGACACGGGCACGGTCACCGCGCCGCAACCCTCGCTGGCGCCCGCCATGCCGCAGGCGCCCGCCGGCCGCCGGGACGATGCGAAGCCGCCAGGCGTCGCCGTGAACCGGCCGCCGCCGGCCCCCGTGCCCCCGCGCCAGACCACCGCCCCGGACGGCGTCGCCGCCGTCTCCATCACGGTGAACTTCGCCACCGGCTCGGCCACGCTGACGCCGCAAGCCAAGGCCTCGCTCGCCTCGCTCGGTCGGGCGCTGAGCTCGCCCGAGCTCGCGCCCTACCGCTTCCGCATCGAGGGCCACACCGACACGGTGGGCGACGCGGACATGAACATGTCGCTCTCCCAGCGCCGTGCAGAGGCGGTCGCCGAGTTCCTGCGCGGCCAGTTCAACGTGGTGCCCAATCGCCTCGTGGCC
>JAQGHZ010000461.1 GCA_028291485.1 Rubritepida sp.
TCACCTCCGTGCCCTTCTTCTTCATCGCGACCGCCCATGGCGAGGCGGTGGATTGCAGTTTTCGGGGCGGCGCGCCGGGGTTCGTGAAGGTCACCGGGCCCTCGACGCTGGAATGGCCGGAATACGACGGCAACTCGATGTACCGCACGGCGGGCAACATCCTGCGCAGCCCGCGGACCGGCCTCCTTTTCCTCCGCTCGGCGCCCGGCCATGCCCCGCCGCCGCCCGCCTGGAAGGCCCGCGACTACATCCGCGACGCCCTGCCGCGGGACGACGCCCACCGCGCCGAGGTCGGCAGCCTGGAGCCGCCCCGAAGCTGAGGGCGCAAAGCCGCCGGGCAACCGTCACACGCTTGCCGGGTTCCTGGGAGGTGATGGCGTCGCCGGGCCCCGTTGGGGTTATTCCGGCCGGGGCATTGCGGCGCCCGGCCGTGGGCGCTCCGCCCAGCCGGGCCCGAGCGCGGAGGTGACGCCTTTGTTGGCAAGGTTTGCAAAGGGTAACAGTTGCTGCTCCGCACGCGCGATCCCTCCATATAGGGTCCCGTGATGCCACCTCGATTCCTGTCCCGCCGCGCCTCGCTGGCGCTTGCGGCCTTTCCGCTTGTCGGTTGCTCGACCTTCCGGCCCCGTCCCGATTCCGGAATTCCCCTGCCCGCGCAGCTCGCCTCGGCGACCGCCGAGCCGGCGAACTGGCCCGATCCGCTCTGGTGGCGCGGCTTCGGCTCGCCCGAGCTCGACGCGCTGATGGAGCGGGCGGTCTCGGCCAATTTCGACATCCGCGCCGCCATCGCGCGCGTCCGGCAGGCCGACGCCCAGATCCGCATCGTCGGCCAGGCGCTGCTGCCGACCGGCAACCTGACCACCGGCGTCACGCGCACCCAGTCCCCCACCCAGACCGCGACGGCGGTCACCATCAACAACACCGGCGGCCGCCGCTTCGTCCAGCGCGAGCTGTTCCAGGCGGGACTCCAGGCCAGCTACGAGATCGACTTTTGGGGCAAGAACCGTGCGGGGGTCGTCTCCGCGGAGCAAAGCGCCCGCGCGAGCCGCTTCGACGTCGCCTCCGTCACGATGACCACCGAGGCCTCGGTCGCCATCACCTATTTCACGATCCTCGCCGCGCGCGAGCAGCTCGCCATCCAGCAGTCCAACGTGGAGGCCGCGCAGAGCACCCTGAGCCTGCTGCAGCAGCGGCTCGCCGCCGGCACCAACACGGGGCTCGACATCGCCCAGCAGGAAACCCTGCT
The DNA here is from genome assembly GCA_028291485.1 of Rubritepida sp. Classification (GTDB taxonomy): domain Bacteria; phylum Pseudomonadota; class Alphaproteobacteria; order Acetobacterales; family Acetobacteraceae; genus Roseococcus. The sequence continues at coordinate 1,247 of JAQGHZ010000461.1, forward strand.
GGAGCAGCAGCGCGCCGCCATCCCGCCGCTGCGGCAGGCGATCGACCAGAACACCTATTCGCTGGGCACGCTCACCGGCCAGACGCCGGAGCAGGTGTCGCGGCCCCGGATGGCGCTGGGCGACATCCGCGTCCCTGCCGCGTCGCCGGGCCTGCCGTCGGAGGTGCTCCAACGGCGCCCGGACGTCTGGCTGGCGGAGGCCACCCTGGCCGCGGTCCAGGCCAGCGTGGAGCAGGCCCGCACGGCGATGTTCCCGTCCATCACGCTGACGGCGAGCGGCGGCTTCCAGAATGTCGCGCTGGAAAATCTGCTGCGGCCCGGTTCCGTGCTCTATTCCTTGGCCACGGGTCTGACCCAGCCCATCTTCCAGCTCGGCCAGCTCCGGGCCCAGTACCGGCTGACTCAGGCCCAGGCCGAGGAAATCCTCGAGAACTACCGGCTGGCGATCGTCGCCGCGCTGGTGGATGTGGAGAGCGCGATCGTGGCTCTGCGGGAAACGACCGAGCAGGAAACCATTCAACTCGCGGCTACCCGCGCCGCCGAGCGCGCCTATGCCATCGCCGCGGCGCAGCTGCGCGCCGGGACGATCGATCTCCTGACCCTGCTGATCACGCAGCAGGCCCTGTTCAATGCCCGCAACCAGCTCACGCAGGTGCGGCTCCTGAAGCTCCAGGCGGCGGTCGGACTGTTCCGCGCGCTCGGCGGCGGATGGTCCTGAGGCCAAAGGGAAGCCACCCATGCCCGATACGCCCCTCCCCATCGAACCCGTCAAAACGCTGCCCGCACCCGGCGGCCTGGAGCCCGAGCCGCCCCGGACGCGCCGCCGCTGGCTGGGCTGGCTGATCCTGCTGGTGATCCTCGGCGGCGCCGGCGGCGCGGCCTGGCACTACTGGCCGCAGCTCTCGGCGAAGTTCTCGGGCCAGCCGGCCCAGGGGGGCGCTGGCGGAGCGCCCGGCGGACGCGGCCGTGGCGGCCCAGGCGGTGCCGTGCCGGTCACCGTCGCGCCGGCCGCGCGCAAGGATCTCCCCGTCCTGCTCGACGCGCTCGGCACGGTGCAGGCGCTCAACACCATCACCGTCCGCTCGCAGGTGGACGGCGTCCTGATCGAGGTGGCCTTCACCGAGGGCCAGGAGGTCCGCCGCGGCGACGTGCTGGCCCGGATCGACCCCCGCACCTATGCCGCCGCCGTCGCCCAGGCCGAGGCGAAGAAGGCGCAGGATTCGGCGACGCTGGCCAATGCGCGGCTCGACCTGCAGCGCTACGTCGACCTCTCGCGCAACAACGGCGCCTCGCGCCAGCAGCTCGACACGCAGCGCGCCCTCGTCGCGCAGAACGAGGCGCTGGTGCAGGCGGACCAGGCGGCCATCGACACGGCGCAAATCCAGCTCGACTTCACCACCATCCGCTCCCCGGTGGACGGGCGCGTCGGCCTGCGCCAGATGGACCAGGGCAACATCGTCCGAGCGAGCGACGCCAACGGCCTCGTGGTCGTGACGCAGGTGGACCCGATCACGGTCGTCTACACGCTGCCGCAGCAGGACCTGCCGCGCATCCTGGCCGCGATGCGCCAGGGGCCCGTCGAAGTCCTGGTGATCGCCTCGGATGGCTCGACGCGGGCCACCGGTACGCTGCTGACGCCGGACAACCAGGTGGACCAGACCACCGGCACCATCAAGATGAAGGCGACCTTCCCCAACGCCGACCGCCAGCTCTGGCCGGGCGCCTTCGTGAACGTGCGCATGCTGGTCGGCACCATCCGGCAGGCGGTGACGATCCCGCTGGTCGCGGTGCAGCGCGGGCCGGACGGGCCCTATGCCTTCGTCCTCAAGGACGACAACACGGTCGAGCAGCGCCCGATCACGACCGGCTTCATCAACGCGGCCGACGCGGTGGTGACGCGCGGCCTGGAGGCGGACGAGAAGGTGGTCACCTCCGGCGCGCTGCGCCTGAATGCGGGCGCCAGCGTGCAGGTGATCGAGCCTGTCGTGCCGGCCTACGTGGCGCCCACGCGCGGACGCCGCTTCCCCGTCGGACAGGTCCCCGCCGGACAGGGGGGTGCACCAGGGGGCGGGCTGCGTCCCGCCGCCGGTGGGCCTCCGGGCGAGGCCGGCACCGGCAATCCTGGCGCTGGCAATCCTGGCGCTGGCAATCCCGCCTCGGGCGAGGCCCGTCCGGCCCGCCGTGGCGAAGGCACGCCCGGCGCGGACACCCCCGCGGGTGGGGGACGCCAG
>JAQGHZ010000481.1 GCA_028291485.1 Rubritepida sp.
CGGGCGTTGCTTCGCAAGCGCGACCGCAGCACTCTCCGCGGCATGTCCACGCGCTTCGCGGCCCTGCCCGGCAACCTCCGCGGCGCGATCCTCATGTCCCTGAGCGCCATGCTCTTTGCGACCGAGGCGCTGTTCATCCGCTGGCTGAACGACCGCGGGGTTCCGACCTCGACGCAGCTCTTCGTGCGCTCGCTGAGCCAGCTCGTCTGGGTGGCGCCGCTGGTGCTGACGGCCGGGCTCGACGTGTTCCGGACGCGGCGCGTGGGGATGCACCTGATGCGCGGCTTCTGCTCCACCGCGACCTGGGGCCTGTATTTCCTCTCCTTCGCCTATCTGAACCTCGCCACGGCGACGGTCCTCTCCTTCACCAACGTCATGTTCACGACGATGCTGGCCGGCCCGCTCCTGGGCGAGCGCGTGGACCGCGCGCGCTGGGCCGGCACCATCGCCGGGCTGCTGGGCGTCGCCGTCATGCTGCGGCCCGGCGCCGACATCCCGCTGACCGGCGCGCTGGTGGCGCTGGGCGCGGCCTTCTCCTGGTGCGGCATCACGCTGAGCTCGCGCAGCCTCTCGCGCACCGAGCGGACGGAGACGGTGCTGGCCTGGGTCGGGCTGATCACCACCAGCTGCACCCTGCCCTTCGCCGTCGCGGGCTGGACGCCGCTGAACCTCGGCGACGTGGCGATCCTGACGGCCTTCGGCCTGTTCACCCCCGGCATCGTCTGGCTGGTCACCGAGGCGCTGCGGGCCGGCGAGGCCAGCGCGGTCGCGCCGTTCCAATACCTCCGCCTCGTGGTGATCGCCGCGGTCGGCTGGGCGCTCTGGGGCGAGGTGCCGGACGGCTGGACCTGGCTGGGGGCGATCGTGATCCTCTCCGGCGCCGTGGTCATCACCGTCAGCGAGACGAGAAGAAGATGACATTCCGCGCGCCAAAGGCGCGATGGCCATGACCCTCGCCCTCCAGGCCGCGCCGCTGGTCGTGCTGCTGGTCCTGCTGGCCACCGGTCGCGCGGGACCGCTGGCCGCCTGCGGAATCGCGCTGGCCCTGGCGATCCCGGCCATCGCCGTGACGATTCCCGAGGGCATCTCGGTGCCGGAAATCCTGCTGCGCGAGAGCCCGCGCGCCGTCTTCCTCGCGCTCCAGCCCATCGCGGTCGTGGCGGGCGGGCTGCTCTTCCACGCGGCGGTGATGCAGGCGCGCGACGCCGCGCCGCGGCAGCCCACGCCCGCGCGGATCTTCGCCGTGGCCCTGCCGATGGGCGCCTTCCTGGAGAGCGTCACCGGCTTCGCGGTCGGCGCGGTCTTCGCGCTCTCGGCGCTGCGCGGCATGGGGATCGGCGGCGCGGTCGCCATCGCGCTGGCGATGCAGTCGCAGGTCATGGTGCCCTGGGGCGCCCTCGGCCCCGGATCGGCGCTGGGCGCCGTGCTGGCCGACGTGCCCGCGCAGGAGATGGTGGCGCTGGTCGCCCGGCCGAACGCAGCCTGGATCCTCGCGCTGGCGCCGGTCATCTGGTGGCTGCAATCCCGCGCCTGCGTGAAGGTGCCGGCGCGCGAGAAGGCCATGCAGGCGCTGATGCTCGCGGCGATGGCCGGGCTGCTGGTCGCGCTGCACGCCGTCCTGCCCTTCGAGACGGTGGGGCTGGTGGCGAGCGGGATCGTCGCCGTCTGGGCGCTCTGGCGTTCCGACCGGCCGCAGGACCTGCGCTCCGCCCTCCACGCCAGCCGGCCCTACCTGCTGCTGACGGCCTGCCTGCTGGCCGCGCGGCTGGCGCCGCACCCTCCGGCCTTCCGCCCCTTCCCGGAACTGCCGGGTATCCCGATCACCCATGTCGCCGTGGTGCTCTGGCTCGTCGCCTTCGGCCTGCTGGCCATGCACACCGATGGCCTGTCCCGCGCCGCCACCGCGCTGCGCCGGGCGAAGCGGCCGGCCGCCGCCATGCTGCTCTACGTGCTGCTGGGCCGCTGGATCGCCGGCAGCGGCGTGGCGCAGGCGCTCGCCCAGGCGTTGATCGAGGGGAAGGGCGCGCTCGCCGCCTATGCCGTGGTGCCGATGGGCTTCCTGGGCGGCGTCATCACCGGCAGCAATGTGGGCGGCAATGCCGCGCTCATGCCGATCCAGGTTGCGCTGGGGCGGGAGCTCGGCCTGCCAAGGCTGCTCGCGCCGGCGCTGCACAATTTCGCGGGCGCGGCCGGCGCGGGCATGAGCATCGCCGCCACCGCCATGCTCTGCGCCCTCCTCGCCGACGGCACGCGGCCCGTGCAAGTCTGGCGCCTCATGCTGCCTTCCATGGCGCTGGTGATGCTCATCGGCACGCTGGCGCTGATTCTCCTGGAGTAACGATGGCCGACTGGCAGACCGCCGAGCGCAAGCTGCTGCGCGACAAGACCTTGCGTCCGCTCATCCAACGCGTCGGGCCCTGCACGATGGAGCACGTGCTGCGCGAGCCCTACGAGGCGCTGATCCGCGCGATCTCGCACCAGCAGGTGCATGCCCGCGCGGCGGAGGCGATCCTGGGCCGCTTCATCGCCCTCTACCCGCATGATTCCTTCCCGCCGCCGCGCTTCGTGCTCGACCTGCCGCCCGAGGCGCTGCGTGGCTGCGGCTTCTCCGGCTCCAAGACCGCCGCCATCCGCGACATCGCCGAGAAGACGGTGGGCGGGCTGGTGCCGGGCATCGAGGAGGCCGCTGACATCGACGACGCGACGCTGATCCAGCGCCTCGTCACCATCCGCGGCGTCGGCCAGTGGACGGTGGAGATGGTGCTGATGTTCACCCTCGGCCGCACCGACATCCTGCCGGTGGACGATTTCGGCGTGCGCGACGGGTGGAAGCTGCTGACCGGCGCCGAGGAGCAGCTCAAGCCGAAGGAGCTGGCCGCGATCGGCGAGGCCTGGAAGCCCTGGCGCAGCGTGGCGGCCTGGTATCTGTGGCGCGCCTCGGACGAGGGGAAGAAGGTGAAGAAGACGGTGGCCTGAACCACCGTCTTCCCCCGCGCATCAGCGCCGCGGCGGCTGGCCCGGCGGCTCGGCGCTGGACCAGCCATGCGCATGGACCAGCCCGTCATCATAGTCGTGCCCGGGCGGCTTAA
>JAQGHZ010000524.1 GCA_028291485.1 Rubritepida sp.
TGCGCAGCACGGCGGCGGCGTCGCGGCAGGGGCCCACGGCCGCGGCGGGCGAGAGGTTCGCCGCACGCAGCAGCAGCGTCTCCGCAAGTGGGCGCGAGCGTGGGATGCCACGCGCGAAGCGGGCCGCGGAGCGGCCGAAATCGGCGGCGGCGGTGCTGAAGCGACCGACCCCCGCGGCGGCGGCGCCCTCGGTGCGGGCGATCCGGGCGGCGATCACGTCGGCACCGTTGGCGGTGCCGGTGGCGACGAGCGCCAGCCGCCCGGCCTCGGCCGCGGCGGTCTCGGCTTCGGCATAGCGGCCCGCGGCGCGCAGCACGGCGGCGGTGTTGCGGCGGGTCTCGATGAGGCCGATCAGCGCCCGGTTGACCAGCGGATCGACGGACGGTTGCGGGCTGCCGGCCCCGGCGCGGAGCTCGGGCGGCACCCAGCGGATATAACCCGCGCCGCCCTGGGCGAGCAGGGCCAGCGCCTGGTCGTTGTGGCCGCGATTGGCCTCGTGCAGGCCGCGGTAATGGGCGAGGTGGGCGGAGGCCAGCGGCTCGGAGGCGCGCGGGACCAGCGTGGCGGCGCGGGCGAAGAAGGCCTCCGCCTCCGGGTAGCGGCCCTGGTTGGAGAGCTGCAGCGCCAGATAGATCATGGGCAGGAAACGGTCGGGCGCCTGGGCGCCCAGCGCGCGCTCCTGCAGGGCGAGGGCGGCGCGATAGGCGGTCTCGGCGGCGACGAAGCGCTCGGCCTGGTTAGCGTCGCGGCCGATGGCCATCAGGCTCTCGAAGCGGCTGATATCGCCGGTGGAGAAGGCTTCGCGGGCCAGCCGCGCGGCCATCTGGTCGATGGCGGCGGAGGAGAGCGGGGCGGATTCGGCGGTGATCCGGCCGGAGACGACGCCGATGGCGCGCTCGGCGGAGGCCTGGGCGGGCAGGATGCCCTCGGCGAGCCAGATGCGGTCACCGGATTGGGCGGTCATGGCGAAGGCGGGCCAGCCGCCGGCGTTACGCCGGCAATCCATGATGGCGGCGGGCTGTCCGCCGAGGGCGGTGCTTGGGCGGGGTGGGGCGCAGTCGAGGCGGCTGGCGAGTCCGGCGCGGGCCAGCTCGGCCGCCTCCATCGGCGTTGTGCCCGTGGCCGGGCGCACGCGTGCGCTGGGCGAGGACCATTCGCCGCACCAGACGTCGCCGCCCTGGCCGGAGCGCGACAGCCGGCATTCCTCGCCGGAAGCGGTGGCGCCGAGGGCAAGCATCCCGGCCCCGCCGCCGGAGGGCTCGGAGACATAGGCCGATTGCGGCGGCGCGGCGCAGGCGCCGAGGGTGAGCAGGAGGAGGAAGCCGGGGCGCAGCGGAGGGGGGCGCATCATGCTCAGAAATCCTCGGCGCGGACGTTCGGGGGTGCGAGCTCACCCTCCTCCGAGCGGTCGCGGAAGAGGCCGAAGGAGAAGACGGGCACGGGCGGGCGAAGCTGCTGGACGAGCGTCGCCGTCGGATCGAGCACGGCGGCCTGGAGGAGCGGGTTCACCGAGGGGGCGGCAAAGGGGGCGAACACGAAGGAGACAGGCGGAGGCGTGATCGTCCCGCCGCCGCCGACCGCACTGCCCCCCCCGTCGGCGGGGGGCACGATGATCGGCATGCACAGGGTGGCGCCGATCGAGCAATTGTTGAACAGGTAGAGCGTCGGGCTGGGCAGCGGCTCGACCAGCAGCGTCCCGCCCGAGGTCCCGCGCCGCCCCGTGGCCGCGGCTGGTCCGCCGGCGATGCCCCCGATGGTGCCGAAGAGGTTGGCGCTGGCCCCGCCGAAGACGCTGAGTGCGCTGGCGTCCAGCGTGCCCGTGGCGCTGCCGCCCGCCCCGAGGAAGAGCCGGACCGGCGTGTTCGTCGCGCCCAGCCCGCCGAAGGTGATGCTGGGAGAGGTGATGGACAGCAGAGATCCGCTGGCTGTCCCGGCCAGATTGGCCGAGGTGCCCGCGTTGATGCGGATCGCGCCGGTCGCCTGCAGCAGCCCGTTCAGTCCGAAGACATCGCTCTGGAGGGTCAGGTCGCCGTTCCGTGCGATGGCGGAGTGGCCGTTGATCTGCAGATGCGTGGTGGCGGCGAGGGAGGTGACCTGCCCGCTGACCGTGCCGTCGACGAGCAGCTCGCCCGTCTGGCTGATACTGAGGAAGTCCGAGGCGAAGACCAGATTGCCGCCGGGCACGTAGAGCTGGGCGGAGGTGTTGTTCAGCTGCAGATTGCCGGCGACGTTGGAGGCCGCAAGGCCGGTGAGGGCATTGGCGCCGAGCAGCGTGGCGCTGCCCCCCGTCCGCAGAGCCAGCGTGCCGCCTGTGATCCGCCCGGCGCCGGTCTCGGTCAGGCTGCCTCCGGTCGTCAGCACGACGTTCGGCGCGGAGATGTTGCCTGTCAGCTCCTGGCTGCCGGTCGTGCGCAGCGCGAGCACGGTTCCGGCCGAGAGGTCGGAGACAACGGGCAGGACGTTCGTCGGCTCGGTCAGCTGGAAGGAGCCGCCAGCGGCGCCTGTCAGCGTGCCTAGGTTGACGGTCGTCCCCGCGCCTTGGAAGACGTTGCCCGTGGCACGGGCATCGACCGTGCCGGCGAAGCTGAAACCACTGGTGAAGCTGATCACCGACGCAGTCGTCGTGGTGGCGCCGTTGAAGGTGGTGGCGCCGAGCCGCAGCGTGCTGGTCGAGATATTCTGCACCGTGACGGGGGAGAGCAGGAAGAGCTCGGGAGGCAGGATCGCGATCTCGTTGGGATACACTTCCATGCGAACCTGCGCGAAGGGCGCGATCTCCACCAGCGGAGCGGTGATGCTGCCGGATGGGCCGGAAGAGGACTGGATCGACAGATGGCCCACGCGGAAGGTGGCGCGCTCGGTCGCGGCGACGGGGGCGAAGATGAAGACGTCGCCGGCCGTGAGGATCGTGAAGGTCTGCGCGCTTAAGGTGCCGCCGCCGAAGGTGCCGACCTGAAGGCTGCTTATCCCATTGTCCAGGGCGAAGTTGCCGGCGACGTCGACGCCGAAGAGCAAGTTGACGACGTTCGGCAGGCTGGTCGAGGCCCCGGTCAGCAGGGCGTCGCCCCCGGATTGGATCGAGAGGGTGTTGGCTCGGATCTGCCCCCCCGTCTGCACGATGCCGCTCGTGCCGGCGGCCATCTCCACGACGTCGGCGGTGCCGTTGAAGAAGCTGCCGACGAACCCTGCGAGCTGGATGCCGCCGGCGGCGGCCGGGTCCGGCGCATTCGTGCCGAAATTGAAGCCGGCCTGCATGCGGATGGCCGGCCCTACGACGCTGCCGCCCGACTCGACCACGAGG
>JAQGHZ010000610.1 GCA_028291485.1 Rubritepida sp.
TCTGCAGCATCAGCGCGCAATCCTCGACCGTCCAGGTCATCGGCCCCGCATGGTCGTAGGAGAAGCTGTTGGTCCAGATCCCGCGCCGGCTGATGAGCCCATAGGTCGGCTTCAACCCGACCAGGCCGCAGAGCGCGGCCGGATTGCGGATCGACCCGCCCGTGTCGGACCCCATCGCGCCCATGGCCAGCCCCGCCGCGACCGCCGCGCCGGAACCGGAGGAGGAACCGCCGGTGATGCGGCTGCGGTCCCAGGGGTTGCGCGCGGGTGGCCAGGGCAGGTCGAAGCTCGGCCCGCCATGCGCGAATTCATGCGTGGCGAGCTTGCCGAGCAGCACGGCGCCCGCTGCGCTCAGCCGCGCGACGGTCTCGGCGTCCTCGGTGGGGATGAAGTTTTCCTGGCTGCGCGAATGGCCGGTCGTGCGGATGCCGGCGGTGCAGTAGATGTCCTTCAGCGCATAGGGGATGCCGTGCAGCGGGCCCATATAATGACCCGCCATGATCTCGGCCTCGGCCTGCCGCGCCTGTTCCAGCGCATGCTCGGCGGTGACCAGAAGGTAGGAATCGAGCTGCGGATCGATCGCCTCGATGCGTGCGAGGAAGGCGCGGGTCAGCTCCACCGGAGAGAGCTTGCGCGCGGCGATGAGGCGCGAGGCCTCTGATATCGAGAGGTAGTGCAGCGCGGCGGGGGAGGTATCGGGCATGGCGTTCACTCCCCGTCGAAGGCGAAGGTCGTGGCGAGCTCGGCGTCGAAGGTGAGGTCGCGCGGCAGGTGGGCGGCCATGGCCTCCACATGCGACGAGGCCTCGGCGATCTGGGCGAATTGTCTTGCATCCAAAGGCAGCGCCGCCCTGATAGCCAGGGCCTCGTAGGTCGCCCGTGCCGCAGCGCTGGGCGGCGGCGCGGCCTGGTCCGCGGGCGTGTCGTTCACCTTGGCGGCGGGGAGCACGGGCCGGTGGGCGCGCCAGCCGGTCGCGGCCTCATAGGCCTGGCCGATGCGGAAGACCGTCGCCTCATCGAAGGCACGGCCGGCGATCTGCAGGGAGAGCGGCAGGCCCTTCGCCGAAAAGCCGTTGCAGATGGAAAGCGTCGGCAGCTGCGAGACATTGGTGGGATTGGTCAACGGCGGCGAGGCGAAGTTGGCCTCCGCGCGCATCGGCGCCATGACCGGCGCCTCGCCCCAGCTGCTCGGCATGATGAACGCGTCCACTTCGCGCAGCGCATCGTACATGCCCTGCGCCAGGATGCGCTGCTGCCTGAGTGCCTGCACGTAGTCCGCCCCAGTCACGAAGGCGCCGGGTAGGATGCGGTAGCGGAAGACCTCGCCGTAGTCGGCCGGCCTCTCGCGCAGCCAATCGCCATGGATGCTGAAGGATTCCGACAGCGTGATGATCCGCATGCAGGATTGGTACTCGGCAAGCGGGCGCAGCGTGACCTCCCGCACCTCCGCGCCCAGCGCGCGCAAGACCTCGGCGGTCGCGTCCATCGCTGATATCACCTCGTCCGAGGCGCGGCCGTCCGTCTCGTACCAGTGCCGCAGGAGGCCGATGCGCAGGCCCTTCACGCCCTCGTTCAGCGAGGCGCGGAAATCGGGCACCGGCAGCTCGGCGCTGGCGGGGTCGAGCGGGTCGTGGCCGGCGACGGCCTGCAGCAGGATCGCGCAGTCCTCCACCGTCCAGGCGAGCGGCCCGGCATTGTCGAGGGTGAAGGAGAGCGGCAGCACGCCGCGCTTGCTGACGCGGCCATAGGTCGGCTTGATCCCGGCCGTGCCGCAGAAGGCCGCGGGCAGCCGGATGGAGCCGCCGGTGTCCGAGCCCATCGCGCCCGGCACGAGCCCCGCCGCGACAGCCGCGCCCGAGCCGGAGGAGGAACCGCCGGGAAAGCGCGTCAGGTCCCAGGGATTGCGCGCGGGCGGCCAGGGCAGATCCCAGGACGGACCGCCGGTCGCGAATTCATGCGTTGCCGTCTTTCCGAGCAGAATGCCCCCCGCTTCGCGCAGCTTCGCGACGATCGGCGCGTCCTCCGTCGGGACGCGATCCTTGCAGCGCGCGGAATGGCCGGTCGTGGCGATGCCGGCGGTGTCGTAGATGTCCTTCAGCGCGTAGGGCACGCCGTGCATGGGACTGCGATGACGCCCCGCCATGACCTCCGCCTCCGCCTGCCTCGCTTCCGACAGGGCAAGCTCGGCCGTCACGGCGATGAAGCTGCCCAGCGCGGGATCCACCGCGCCGATACGGTCCAGCAGGGCGCGCGTGAGCTCCAGGGGCGATAGCTTCCGCGCGGCGATCTGCCGCCCGGCCTCGGCGATGGTGAGGCAGTGGAGCTCGCTCATGGCCGGTGCTCATCGAGAAATGACGGGTTGTTGATCGGCAGGCCGCGCATTCTTCCTTCCTCCTCGGGTCTCCGACCCTTCAGCGTGCGCTGGCTTTCTCCCGTCGGAAACTTCTTATACGGAGCGTGCGGCGACGAGGCCGCCGCGTCAACCGCGGGTGCGATCCCTCCGACTTCTGCAATCGCAGGTGGCACGGGAATTGCTTTGTTTTGGTGAGAGAATCAGTCCGCGGAACCCGGACCGAACGACACCCGCGAGGCGCACAGGACATGGCCAGCAAACGACAGATCCGGCTCGGCGTCTCCATGATCGGGCTCGGCTACCACCTGGCCGGCTGGCGCCACCCCGACGCACCGGCCGGCGGCAATATGGAGCTGCCGCATTTCATTCGCGTGACACAGGCCGCCGAGCGCGGGCTCTTCGACATGGCCTTCCTCGCCGACGGCGTGGGCATCCGCTTCCATGACGAGCCGGCGGGCGCGCTCGCCCGCACCTCGAAGAACGTGCAGTTCGAGCCGCTGACGCTGCTCTCGGCGCTGGCAATGGTGACGAAGAACGTCGGCCTCGTCGCGACCGCCTCGACCACCTACAACGAGCCCTATCACGTCGCCCGAAAATTTGCCTCGCTCGACCATATCAGCGGCGGGCGCGCGGGCTGGAATGTGGTCACCAGCGTCACCGACATGGAGGCGCAGAACTTCAACCGCGACAAGGCACCCGGCTACGACCTGCGCTACGACCGCGCCGCCGAATTCGTCGAGGTGGTGCGCGGGTTGTGGGAAAGCTGGGAGGACGACGCCTTCATCCGCGACAAGGCGAGAGGCCTCAACTACGACCCGAGCAAGCTCCATGTCCTGAACCACCAGGGCCAGCACTTCCAGGTGCGCGGCCCGCTCAACGTCGCGCGCACGCCGCAGGGCATGCCCGTGATCGTGCAGGCCGGCGCCAGCGAACAGGGCCGTGAGCTCGCCGCCGCCACGGCCGATGTCGTCTATGCCGCCGCGCAGACCCTGGAGGACGCACAGGCCTACTACGCTGACGTGAAGGACCGCATGGCGAAGTATGGGCGCGAGCGGGACCACCTGAAGATCATGCCGGGGTTGATGGCCATCCCCGGCCACACACGGCAGGAGGCACAGGACCGCTACGAGGTGCTGCAGGAGCTGGTGCAGCCGCTCGTCGGCCTCGGCGCGCTGTCGAACTATCTCGGCGATCTCTCCGCCTATCCGCTCGACGGGCCGGTGCCTGCGCCGGTCAACCGTCGCATGCACAGCCGCGCGCAGATCTTCCTCGACATCGCCGCGCGCGGGAATCTGACCATCCGCCAGCTCTACCTCTCCGTCGCGGGCGGCAACGGCCACCGCACCGTCATCGGCACGCCGGCCGACATCGTCGACGCGATGGAGGAGTGGTTCACCCAGGACGCGGCCGACGGCTTCAACATCCTCCCTCCCTGGCTGCCCGGCGGGCTCGAGGACGTGGTGGAGATGGTGGTGCCCGAGATGCAGCGCCGCGGCCTGTTCCGTACGGCTTATGAAGGACCGACTTTGAGAGAGATTCTGGGCCTCCCCTATCCCACCCATCGGCGCGCGGCGATCGCCGCGGCACTGGGCAGCGCCGCGCAATGAGGGCTCGTGGACTTATCTTCGCCGCGGCCCAGTCGTTTGCCGTAGCATTGTCGCTGGCCGTGCTGCCGGCTTCCGCGCAGACGCTGCGTATCGCCTTCAAGGCCGCGGTGGATGCGGCCGATCCGCATCTGACCTTCACGCCCAACCGCAATGTCGGCATCCATGTCTGGGAGACGCTGCTGACGCAGGACGAGCACCTGCGCCCGCATCCCGGCCTCGCCGAAAGCTGGCGCCCGGTCGATCCGCTGACCTGGGAGTTCAAGCTGCGCGAGGGCGTCACCTTCAGCGACGGCTCGCCGCTCACCTCCGAGGACGCGGCCTTCTCCATCCGCCGCGCCCAGGCCGCGGTGGGCCCACGCACCTATGCCAGCGCCGTGCGCAACATCACCGCCGTCGAGACGCCGGACCCGCGCACGCTCATCGTGCGCACCGGCACGCCCACGCCGCTGCAGCCCGACTTCCTGGTGGCCATCGCCATCGTCAGCGCGAGGGCCACCGTCGACGCCAGCGATGCCGACTTCAACGGCGGCCGTGCCTCCATCGGCTCGGGCCCCTATCGCTGGATCCGCTGGACCCCATCGCAGGACGTGGTGCTGGACCGCAACCCGGCCTGGCGCGGGCCGGCGGAGCCGTGGGAGCGCGTGGTCTTCCGCTTCATCCCGAACGACAGCGCGCGTGTCGCGGCGCTGCTCGCCGGCGACGTGGACGTGATCGACACCATTCCCGCCGGCCTCTACGCGCGGGTGCGCGACAATCCGCAGACGCGGCTCATCACCGGCGATTCCATCTTCACTCACTACTTCTTCCTCGACAGCATGAGCCCGCGCATCGCGAACGCCACGGGCGTCGACGGCCAGCCGCTGCCGCAAAACCCGCTGCGCGACCACCGCGTGCGCGAGGCCATGACGCATGCGATCAACCGCGTCGCGCTCGCCGAGCGCACGATGGAAGGCGGCGCCACCGCCACCGGCCAGATCGCGCCCGATGGGCTCATCGGCCATGTGCCGGACCTGCCGGTCCCGCGCTACGACCCGGCGCTCGCGCGGCGGCTGATGGCGGAGGCGGGCTATCCGCAGGGCTTCAACCTGACCCTCCACTGCACGCTGGACCGCTTCGCCGGCGATGCGCGCACCTGCCAGGCGATCGGCCAGATGCTGGCCGCCATCGGCATCCGCACCGGGGTCGAGGCCATGCCCATGCCGGTCTACCTGCGCCGCAGCGCGAATGTCGGGCCGGACGGCGTGCCGGAGCTCAGCGCGATGCTCTCCATCTTCGGCTCCTCCTCCGGCCTCGCGAGCGAGGGGCTGACCTCGCTGGTCCGCACCGTGAACGCCCAGCGCGCGCATGGCGGCTGGAACCGCACGCGCTACTCCAGCCCGGAGCTCGACGGGCTGCTGGAGCGCACGGACAGCCTCTTCGATCCCGGCGAGCGCGAGGCGATGATGCAACGAGCCGTGCGCTACACGGTCGATCAGGAGGCGCTGCTGCCGATCTTCCATATGAAGGCGTCCTGGGGCCTGCGCCGGCCGCTGACGCTCACGCCGCGCGCCGACCAGTACACCATGGCCACCGAGGTCCGTCCCGCCCCATGACCAGTTCCATGCTGAAGCTGGGTGCCTTCTTCTTCACCCCTGGCAGCCACTCCGCCGGCTGGCGCCATCCCGATGCCGTGCCCGAGACGGACATGTCCTTCGCCCATTACGTCACCGCCGCGCAGATGGCCGAGCGGGCGAAGCTGGATTGCATCTTCTTCCAGGACACCGCCGCGGTGAACGGCAGCGCGAACCTCGACGGCGCCGGCCCCTGGCGCCCGGCCGCGGGACGGCAGGTCTTCCCCGAGCCCGCGACGCTGATCGCGGCCCTCGCGCCGATGACGACGCATCTTGGGTTGGTCGCGACGGCGACCACGACCTATGGCGATCCCTATACCCTCGCGCGCCGCTTCGGCTCGGTGGACCACATCAGCGGCGGCCGCGCCGGCTGGAACCTCGTCACCTCGCAGATCGAGGACGAGGCGGTGAACTTCGGCCACGACCGCCACCCGGACCACACGGACCGCTACGAGCGCGCCGAGGAGTTCTTCGACGTCGTCGCCGGCCTCTGGGACAGCTTCGAGGACGGCGCCTTTCCGCGCGACAAGACGAGCGGAACCTTCCTCGACAGCAGCAAGGCCCATATCCTCGGCCACGAGGGAAAGCACTTCCGCGTGCGCGGCCCGCTGAACCTGCCGCGCTGCCCGCAGGGCCGGCCGATCATCGCGCAGGCCGGCTCGTCGGAGGTCGGCAAGCGGCTCGCCTCGCGCGTCGCCGACATGATCTTCACCGCGCAGAGCGTGCTGGAAGAGGGCCAGGCCTTCTACGCCGACGTGAAGGGCCGCGCCGCCGCGCATGGCCGCAACCCGGACGACGTGAAGATCATGCCCGGCCTCATGGCCATCACCGGCGCCACGGACGACGAGGCGCAGCGGACCTACGACCAGCTCGCCGAGCTGATCGACGATGCGACGGCGCTGAAGCTGCTGGCCCGGCTCTGCGGCGAGCTCGACATCTACAGCTATCCGCTCGACGGCCCGCTGCCGGACCTGCCGCCGAGCAACGCCGCCAAGGCGCGGCAGGAGCATCTGATGGCCAAGGCGCGGCGCGAGAATCTCAGCATCCGGCAGGTGGCGCGCTACATGGGCACCTCGCTGGGCCACCAGATGATCGTGGGCGGGCCGGAGCGCATCGCGGACGTCATGCAGGAATGGTTCGAGGGCAAGGCCTGCGACGGCTTCACGCTCATGTTCCCCTTCTATCCGAAGCCGCTCGAGGATTTCTGCTGCCATGTGGTGCCGGAGCTGCAGCGGCGCGGAATCTTCCGCACGGAATACGAGGGCCGGACCCTGCGCGAGAATCTCGGCATCTCCATGCCGCCCAACCGCTACGAGACGGCATGATGCGCCGGCTCCTCGCCCTTCTGCTGCTGCTTTCGGGCGCCGCGCAGGCGCAGGAGCTGCGCATCGGCATGAAGGCCGCGGTTGACGGGTCCGACCCGCACCAGAGCTACAGCCCGAACCGCAACGTGCAGCTCCAGGTCTACGAGCCGCTCTACTTCCAGGACAGCAACCTCCACCCCGTCCCTGGCCTCGCGGAGACCGGGCGGCCCATCACCCCGACGGTCTGGGCATTCCGGCTGCGCCCCGGCGTCACCTTCCACGACGGATCGCCCCTCACCGCAGCGGACGTGATCTTCTCCGTGCAGCGGGCGAAGGACGCGCAGGGCCTGCGCACCTACGCCTCGCTGCTGCGCAGCATCACCGCCATGGAGGCGGTGGACGACCGCACGCTGCGCATCCACACCTCCGCGCCCACGCCGATGCTGCCGGCCTACCTGACCTCCGTCGGCATCGTCTCGGCCGCCGCCACGGGCGGCAACGCCGCCGAGACGGAGTTCAACGGCGGCCGCGCCGCCATCGGCACCGGCCCCTATCGCTGGGTCCGCTTCAGCCAGGGCGATTCGGTCGTGATCGAGCGCGCGCCGCACTACTGGGGCCCGCCCGAGCCCTGGCAGCGCGTGACCTACCGCTTCATCCCGAACGACAGCGCGCGCGTTGCCG
>JAQGHZ010000613.1 GCA_028291485.1 Rubritepida sp.
TGGCAACGCGCCGCAGACCATCCGTGTCGCGGTGGACGTGCTGGAGGACCTGATGGTCCTGGTCAGCGAGCTGGTGCTGACGCGCAACCAGCTCCTGCAGCTGGCCCGCTCCGAGGAGAACGCGGCCTTCGCCGTGCCGCTGCAGCGCCTGTCGCAGATCACCTCCGACCTGCAGGACGGCGTGATGAAGACGCGCATGCAGCCGATCGGCAATGCCTGGGCGAAGCTGCCGCGTCTGGTGCGGGACCTCTCCAACGATCTCGGCAAGCGCATCGAGCTCGACATGCGTGGCGCGGACACCGAGCTGGACCGCCAGGTGATGGAGCTCATCAAGGACCCGCTGACGCACATGGTCCGCAACAGCGCGGATCACGGGCTGGAGACGCCCGAGCAGCGCCGTGCCGCGGGCAAGGGCGAGACGGGGCGCATCCTGCTCAACGCCTTCCACGAGGGCGGCCACATCGTGCTCGAGATCGGCGACGACGGGCGCGGGCTGAACACGGACCGGATCAAGGCCAAGGCCGTCGCCCAGGGCCTCGCGACCGAGGCCGAGCTCGCCACGATGAACGAGCGCGAGATCCACCGCTTCATCTTCCGCGCCGGTTTCTCGACGGCGGCCGAGGTGACCTCGGTCTCCGGCCGCGGCGTCGGCATGGACGTGGTGAAGACCAATATCGAGCGCATCGGCGGCATCGTGGACCTTCGCTCGCGCGAGCACCGCGGCACGACCTTCACCATCAAGATCCCGCTGACGCTGGCCATCGCGGCGGCCCTCATCGTCGAGGCGGGCGGCGAGCGCTTCGCCATCCCGCAGGCCGGCGTGCTGGAATTGGTGCGCGTGGGCCTCGGCGATGGTCCGAAGGTGGAGCTGATCAAGGAGGCGCCGGTGATGCGCCTGCGCGACCAGCTCCTGCCGCTCATCCCGCTGAAGCGCCTGCTGCGCCTCGAGACCGAGGCCGACGAGCCCGGCGCCGAGAGCTTCGTCGTGGTGACGCAGGTGGGCTCCCAGCTCTTCGGCATCGTGGTGGACCGGGTCTTCGACACGGAGGAGATCGTGGTGAAGCCGGTGGCGCCCATCCTGCGGCACATCACCATGTTCTCGGGCAACACCATCCTGGGTGACGGCAGCGTGATCATGATCCTGGATCCCAACGGGATCGCGCGCGCGACCGGCCTCGGCGCCGAGACTGCCTCGGACAATGCCGCGATGCAGGCGCAGGGTCAGGGCAGAAGCGGCCTCAGCCGCAACACCTCTCTGCTGCTCTTCCGCGCCGGCGAAGGCGCGCCCAAGGCGGTGCCGCTCTCGCTCGTGGCACGGCTGGAGAATCTGGAGGTCGGGCGCATCGAGCGTGCCGGGGACAGCCTCGTCATGCAGTACCGCGGCAGCCTGATGCCGCTGGTGCCGCTGCACGGCTTCCTGGCGCTGCCGGAATCCGGCCATAAGGCCGTCCTGGTCTTCGGCGACGGCGTGCGGTCCATGGGGCTGATGGTGGACGAGATCCTCGACGTGGTGGACGCCTCGCTCGACATGGACACGGCCGGTGTCCGGCCTGGCTTCCTCGGGAGCTGCGTCGTGGCCGGCAAGGTGACGGAGATCCTGGACACGGCCTTCTGGCTCAAGCAGGGCCAGGCGGACTGGTTCGAGCCGATGGCGGCCGGCGGCGGCCGGCCGAGCGTGCTGATCGTCGAGGACAGCGACTTCTTCCGCAACCTCATCGTTCCCTCGGTGATGGCGGCGGGCTTCGACGTCACCACCGTCGTGCATGGCCGCGAGGCGCTGCGCCTGCGCGATGGGGGCGAGGTCTTCGATGTCATCGTCTCCGACATCAACATGCCGGAGCTGGACGGCTTCGGCCTCGCCCGTGCCGTGCGCGAGGGGGGGATCTGGGCGGACGTGCCGATGATCGCGCTTTCGGGCCGGTCCGAGCCACGCGACGTGGAGCGCGGCCGGGCGGCCGGCTTCAGCGACTACATCGCCAAGTTCGACCGCGAGGCGCTGCTCACCAGCCTGCAGCAATGCCTGCAGCCGGCGCTCGCGCGCTGACCGGAGGAACGAATCATGCAAACCAACCCATCCCCGAGCCTCGAAACCCGCCCGGCCGAATCTCGTGCAGCGGGGGCCTTCAGCGCCGACGCTGCCGGCATGATGCTGACGCTGACCGTCGCGGGGCAGCTTTGCGGGATCCCCGTGCTCTCCGTGCGCGACGTGCTCGGCGTGCAGGTGATCACGCGCATTCCACTGGCGCCGCGCGAGGTGGCCGGAAGCCTGAACCTGCGCGGCCGCATCGTGACGGCCGTGGAGCTGCGCAGCCGCCTCGGCCTGCCGGCGCGGGCGCCCGGCAAGGGTGCGATGTCCGTCGTGGTCGAGGTCGGCGGCGAGCTCTACAGCCTGCTGGCGGACCAGGTGGGCGAGGTGCTCTCGCTGAATGCGGCGGAGCGGTTGCCCAACCCGCCGACGCTCGACCTGTCTTGGCGCGAGTTCTCGCTCGGCGTGCATCGCCAGGGTGACAAGCTGCTCGTCCTGCTGGATGTCGAGCGGCTGCTCGAACTGGGCGCGTGAGGTCCGATGTCCAACGGCACCTGCCTCGTGGTGGATGACAGCGGCGTGGTGCGCAAGGTGGCGCGCCGCATCCTGGAGCGGCATGGCTTCACCGTGCGCGAGGCGGAGGACGGCCAGCAGGCGCTCGACGCCTGCCGCAGCGAGATGCCGCGCCTGGTCCTGCTCGACCGCAACATGCCCGTGCTCGACGGCATCGGCTTCCTCCGCGCGCTGCGGGCGGAATTCGGGCCGGACGATCCGGTGGTGGTGATGTGCACGACCGAGTCCGGCGCCGAGCGGATCCTCGAAGGGCTGGAGGCCGGCGCGCAGGAGTATGTGATGAAGCCCTTCGACGAGGAGATTCTCTGCGGCAAGCTGGCCCAGGTCGGATTGCTGGCCGCATGAGCATCCTCCCGCCCCCCAAGCTGCGGGTGATGCTGTGCGACGACAGTTCCACCGTGCGATCGGCGCTCGCGCGGTTGCTGGAATCCGATCCCGGCATCAGCATCGTGGCGCGCGTCGGCGATGGCGCTCAGGCGCTGGCCGCCCTGGACCATGCCTCGCCGCTGGAGCGCGCCCAGGTCGTGCTGCTGGACCTGGAGATGCCGGTGATGGACGGGATGACGGCGCTGCCACTGATCCTGAAGCGCGAACCGCGGCCCGTCGTCATCGTAGCCAGCGCGCTGACCCAGCGCGGGGCCGGCGCGACCATGGCCGCGCTGCGTGCCGGCGCCTCGGACTACATCCCGAAACCGGGGGCCGCGGGCGGCGGCCTGGCGGACCCGCATTTCCGGGGCGAGCTGCTGGCCAAGGTGAAGGGCTGGGCGCGGCTCCGGCAGAAACCGGCGTCGGTGCCGGCGCGGCCGCCGACCATCGCACGGCCCATGACGCGCGGCGCTGTGCCCAAGGTCGTCTGCATCGGCAGCTCCACGGGCGGGCCGCAGGCGCTGGCGGCGCTGGTGCGACGGCTGCCGCGGCAGATCGCGGTGCCGATGGTCATCGTGCAGCACATGCCGCCCGGCTTCACCGCGATGCTCGCACAGCATCTCGACACGCTCGGCGGCCCACGCGTGACCGAGGCCCGGGAGGGCGACGTGCTGGAGGCCGGGCGCATCTTCCTGGCACCTGGCGACCGGCATCTCCTGGCCAAGGCCGACGGCGACCATGTTTCGCTGCACCTCTCCGACGCGCCGCCGGAGAATTTCTGCCGGCCCGCGGTGGACCCCACGCTGCGCAGCCTCGTGGCCGCCTACGGGCGTTCCATCCAGGTCGTGATCCTCACCGGGATGGGCCAGGATGGGCTGGCCGGCTGCCGCGCCGTCGCCCAGGCCGGCGGGCTGGCCTGGGCGCAGGACGAGGCGTCCTCCGTGGTCTGGGGCATGCCCGGCGCCGTGGCGCGCGCGGGCCTCGCCGCCGGGCAGGGCACGCCCGAATCCCTGGGCGACGCCCTGGCCAGCCTATGTGGGAGGCGCAATTGATCGCTTCGACCTTCGAATTCCTCGCGGGCATCGTGAAGTCGCGGTCCGGCGGCATCATCGGACCGGACCAGCACTACATGCTGGAGACCCGGCTCGCGCCGCTGCTGAAACGGGAAGCCATGCGCGACCTCGATGCGCTCGCGCTTCGGCTGAAGGCGCCGCGCGGCGAGGCGCTCGCGCAGGAGATGACCGAGCTTCTCACCACCAACGAGAGCAGCTTCTTCCGCGATGGAAAGCCCTTCGAGCATCTGCGGATGCTGCTGCCCGCACTGCACGCGGCGCGCCCTCCGGGCCAGCCGCTGCGCATCTGGTCGGCGGCCTGCTCGACGGGGCAGGAAGCCTATTCCATCGCGATCCTCCTCGCCGAGCTGGGCGAGGCCGATCCGGGCTTCCGGACGCGGCGCGTGGAGATCCTCGGGACCGACATCACCACCGCCGTCCTGGAACGGGCGAGGGCGGGAGTCTTCACCCAGTTCGAGGTGCAGCGCGGCATGCCCATCCGCACGCTGATGAAGCGCTTCACGCAGGAGGAGGGGCGCTGGCGCATCAAGCCGGAAATCGCCGCCCCCTGCCGCTTCGAGAAGGCCAACCTGATGGGCGAGCTGCGCGGTCTCGGCCGTTTCGACGTGATCTTCTGCCGCAACGTGCTCATCTATTTCGACGTGCCGACCAAGGCGCGTGTGCTGCGTGGGCTGTCGCAGCAACTGGCGGCCGACGGCTCGCTCTTTCTCGGGGCGGCGGAGACGGCGATCGGCATCACCGACGTGCTCGCGACGCGTGGGACGGAGCGTGGCGTCTATGGCCTGGCGGAGCCCCAGCGTCTCTCGGCTTGAGGGACGGCGAGGCTCCGCGCAGGATGTGCCCCATGCCCCGAGAGATTCGCCTGAACGCCTTCGACATGGCCTGTGTCGGCCACATCCAGCAGGGAATGTGGACGCATCCGCGCGACACCAGCGCGGAGTACATGCGGATGGACCATTGGCTCGACCTCGCGCGATTGCTGGAACGCGGGCTGTTCGACGGGCTGTTCCTGGCCGATGTGCTCGGCATCTACGACGTGCTCGACGGCTCGGCCGATGCGGCGATCCGCAGCGCGGCGCAGGTGCCGCTGCTCGATCCGGCGATGGTTGTGCCCGCCATGGCCGCGGTCACGCGCGAGCTCGGCTTCGGCATCACCGCGAACCTCTCCTACGAGGCGCCCTATCTCTTCGCGCGGCGGATGAGCACGCTGGACCACCTGACCGGCGGGCGCATCGGCTGGAACGTCGTGACCGGCTACCTCGACAGCGCCGCGCGCGCGATGGGCCTCGACCGGCAGATGCAGCACGACGACCGCTACGACCTCGCCGAGGAATACATGGAGATCGTCTACCGGCTCTGGGAGGAGAGCTGGGGCGAAGGTGCCGTGCTGCGCGACCGCGCGGGCGGACGCTATGCCGACCCGGCCGCCGTCCGGCGCATCCGGCACGAGGGCCCGCAATACCGGCTCGACGCCCATCACCTCTGCGAGCCCTCGCCGCAGCGCACGCCCGTGCTCTACCAGGCGGGCGCCTCCGCCCGCGGGCAGGTTTTCGCGGCGCGTCATGCGGAATGCGTCTTCCTCAATGGCGGGCCGGCGGCGGATGTGGCGCGGACCATCGCGGAGTTGCGCGCGCTTGCCGCGCCGCGTGAGTTGCGCGTCTTTGTCGGGGCCACGCTCGTGCTGGGGCGGACCGAGGCGGAGGCGGGCAAAAAACTCGCTGAGTACCGCCGCCATTCCAGTGTCGAGGGCGCGCTGGCGCATGCGAGCGCCTCGCTCGGCATCGATTTCGGCCGGTTCGGCATGGATGAACCCATCGAGGCCGGCCCGGGCAACGCCATCCAGTCCAACGTGGCCGCGATGAAGCGCGCGACGGGGCCGGCCTTCACCAAGCGCGGGCTCATCGACCAGTTCATCCTGGGCAGCCGGCAGAAGCCGATGGTGGGCAGTGTCGCCGACGTCGCCGATCGGCTGATCGAATACGCCGAGGCCACGGGCGCCGACGGGTTCAACCTTTCGCGCACCGTCTTCCCCGAAGGGCTTGAAGAGGTCGTGGACGGGCTCGTCCCGGCGCTCCAGGACCGCGGCGCCTACAAGCGGGCCTATGCGCCGGGCACCTACCGGGAAAAGCTCTTCGGGGCCGGACCGCGCCTCGCGGCGCCGCATCCGGCCGCGGGCTTCCGAGCCTAGACCACGGTCATCACGCTTTAACTCACCGCCCGCAGGTCGTTCAGCAGCGGTTCGACCAGCGGTGACTGGCCCGCTGCGTCACCGAACAGGCACATCTCCGCCGTGCCGAGCGGCGGCAGGCCTTCCAGCTCCACCAGCCCGTCCGGCAGGCCGGTGCGGCCGATCACCGTCGCCGCAAAGCCCGCCTGGGCCGCCGCGGCGATGCCCATCAGGCTCGGCGAGGTATAGACCACGTCGTAGCCGATCCCCGCCCGCGCCAGCGCCGCCAGCGCGCGGTCGCGGAACATGCAGCCCTGCGGCAGCATGGCCAGCGGCAGCGGCCGGTCGCGTGGGACCAGAAAGTCCGGCCCGGCCACCCAGACCACCGCCTCGGTGAAGATGACGCGCCCCTCGGTCTCGCCGTCGCGTCGCTTGCCGAGCACGAGGTCCAGCTCCTCGCGGGCGAGGGACGCGCGCAGCTCGTGGCTGCGGCCCACCTCCACCTCGATGCGGACCTCGGGCCAGGTGCGGGCGAAGCGGGCCAGGGTCGGCGCCAGGTGGCGCGGCACGAAATGGTCCGCGACGCCGAGCCGCAGCCGGCCGGAGACCGGCGGCGCCACGAATTGCCGCACCGCCTCCTCGTTCAGCGCCAACATGCGGCGGGCATAGGCCAGCAGGGACTCGCCCTCGCGCGTCAGGGCCACCTGCTTGGCGCCGCGGGTGAAGACCGGCTTGCCGAGCAGCTCCTCGAGCCGCTTCACCTTCAGGCTGATCGCCGATTGCGTCAGGCCCAGCGCCTGGCCGGCGGAGGTGAAGCCGCCGCGCTCGGCGACGGTCACGAAGCCGCGCAGCAGGTCGAGATCGAGGTCGGGGATGCGCATCCGGCTGTTATCGGACGATGGGCGCGCAAAAAAAAGGGCGACCGAAGCCGCCCTTCCGATCGAGCCGCGTGGGCTCAGGCCTGGTCGTCGTCACCGCCGCCGTCATCATAGCCGCCGGAGGCGTCGTCGTTGTAGCTGGCGTCGGTGGCGGCGTTATCCGTGTTGCCGCTGTCGTAGCCGGCGCCCGTGGCGTCCTGCGTGCCCCAGCCGGAGGCCGCG
>JAQGHZ010000642.1 GCA_028291485.1 Rubritepida sp.
TGGGCGTCGGCGCCGTGCTGCGCGCCTGGCGCTTCGAGGTCCTGAAATCCCATCGCACGCCGGGGCCGCGGCGGCTGGAACTGCTCGTGGACGATCCGGCGGCCCTGGACGCCGCCTGGGCGCGCGCGGAGGCGGGGCTGTCCGGCGTGCGGCTGGCGCGCGAGCTGGTGGCCGAGCCGGCCAACCGCCTCACCCCGAAGGAATTCGCCAGGCGCCTGCGCGGGCTGGAGCGCGAGGGCATCGAGGTCGAGGAGCTCGGCCGGTCGGCACTGCGGAAACTCGGCGCGGGAGGAATCCTGGCGGTGGGCGGCGGCAGCGCCGTGCCGCCGCGCCTCGTGATTCTGCGCTGGAAGGGCGACTTCCGCGCGCCCCCCGTCGCCTTCGTCGGCAAGGGCCTGTGCTTCGACACGGGCGGCATCTCGATCAAATCAGCGGCCGGCATGGAGGCGATGCGCGCCGACATGGCCGGCGCCGCCGCCTGCGCGGGGGCGATGCTGGCGCTCGCTCGGCGGAAATCCCCCTGCCCGGCCGTCGCGATCCTCGCCATCGCGGAAAACATGACGAGCGGCTCCAGCTACCGGCCCGGCGACGTGCTGCGCATGATGAGCGGCCGCACCGTCGAGGTGGTGGACACCGATGCCGAGGGCCGTCTCGTACTGGCCGACGCGCTGCATTACGCCGCCACGCGCGAGCGGCCGCAGGCGGTGCTGGACCTCGCGACGCTGACGGGCAGCGTGATCACCGCGCTCGGGCATCATCGCGCGGGGCTGTTCCACAACGACGCGGCGCTGGGCGCGGCCGTCGCCGCGGCCGGCGAGGCGGTGGGCGAGCGGCTCTGGCCGCTGCCGATCGGCGAGCGTCACCGCGAGGAGCTCAACAGCGACATCGCCGATCTCAAGCAATGCGTGCCGGGCGGGACCCGATTCGTCTCCGACGCCTCCAACGCGGCGGCCTTCCTGCGCGAATTCGTCGGCACGCTGCCCTGGGCGCATCTCGACATCGCGGGCATGGACACGGCGGAGTCGGACGGGACGCTGGCCGCGAAGGGCACGCCGACCGGCTTCGGCGTGCGGCTGCTGGATGCTCTGGTAGAACGGCATTTCGAGGATCCGCACAGGGTCTGATCGAGACTGATCGCGCGAATCAGTCTCGCAAGGGGAGAGAGCGATGAAAGCCGTCTGGTACGAGCGCAACGGTCCGGCGCGCGAGGTCCTGTCCTATGGCGAGATGCCCACCCCCGAGCCCGCCGCGGGCGAGGTGCTGGTGCGCGTCCATGCCTCGGGCGTGAACCCCTCGGACTGGAAGACGCGGAGCGGCTCGCGCCCCATGGCCGCGGCGCGGGTGATCCCGCACAGCGACGGCGCCGGCGTGATCGAGAAGGTCGGCTCCGGGGTGGATGCGGCGCGGCTGGGCCAGCGCGTCTGGATCTGGAACGGACAGTGGAAGCGCCCCTTCGGCACGGCGGCGGAGTATGTCGCGCTGCCCTCCGCGCAGGCCGTCGCGATGCCGGATTCGCTGAGCTTCGAGGCCGGGGCGTGCCTCGGCATTCCCGCGCTCACCGCGCTGCGCGCCGTCACGGCCGATGGCGGCGTCCTGGGGAAATCGGTGCTGGTCGCGGGCGGCGCGGGGGCCGTGGGGCATTACGCGATCCAGTTCGCGAAGCGGCTGGGGGCGTCGCAGGTGCTCGCGACGGTCAGCTCGGACACGAAGGCCGAGCACGCGCGCGGCGCCGGCGCCGATGCGACCATCGACTACCGCCACGAGGACGTGTCGGCGCGCGTGAAGGAGCTCACCGGCGGCCGCGGCGTGGACCGCGTGGTGGAGGTGGACCTCTCGGGCAATATCGGCCTGCTGCCGTCGATCCTCGCGCCCGACGGGATCTGCGTCGCCTATGGCTCGGCCGAGCGCGAGGTCAGGGTGAATTTCGGGCCGATGATCCTGGGCGGCCTCGCGATCCGCTTCTTCATCGTCTACGAGCTGGCCGCTGGCCCGCGCGCGGAGTGCGAGGCGCTGCTGGCGCGCTTCTTCGCGGAGGGCGGATTGCAGCACAAGGTCGCGGTGACCATGCCACTGAGCGAATGCGCGGCGGCGCATGACCTGGTCCAGGCGGGCACCGTGATGGGGAATGTGGTACTTTCGATCCCGTGAAGGGGAGACAGCCCAATGGCTGAGATCGGCTTTTACCACCTCACCCGCAGCACGCCGGAGCAGGCCCTGCCCCGCCTGCTCAGCCGCGTGCTGGCCATTCCGGCCCGCGCGCAGGTGCTCTGCGCGAGCGAGGAGCGGATGAAGTCGCTGGACGACGCGCTCTGGCTCAGCGCGGAGCCGGACTGGCTGCCGCATGGCACGCGCGAGCCGGCGGACCAGCCGATCTTCCTGACCCTCCAGGACGGGCCGCCGGCGAATGGCGCGACACACCTCTTCCTGACCGAGGGCGCTCAGAGCGCGCATCTCGGCGACTATGTGCGTGCCTTCGACCTCTTCGACGGCGGCGACGAGAACGCCGTCGCCGCGGCGCGTCGGCGCTGGAAGGCCGCCAAGGAGGCGGGTCACACGCTCGCCTACTGGCAGCAGACCCAGACAGGCTGGGAAAAGAAGGCGTAGCCGCCGAGGCGGCGATTCACCGCTTCGGCGATACCACCCCCGCGGATCAGACCTTCGGCACCTGCGCGCCTACGGTCATCGCGCTTTAGCTCTCCATCATGATCCCGGTGAGCGTCGCCATCTCCTGCCAGCGGCGCACCTCCTCGAGCTGGAAGACCGCGAAATCCACCGGTCCCATCGGCGCCGCGTTCAGCCCCGCCTGCACCGCGCGCGCGGCCACGTCCGGCTGGGACAGGGCATCCAGGAAGGCCAGGGACAGCCGCGTGATCCGCCCGGGCTCGACACCACGCGGCGCGAAGAGGCCGAACCAGGCGTCGACCGCCATGAAGGGCACGCCCGCCTCGCGCACCGTCGGCACATTCGGGACATCGTCCAGCCGCTGCGGCGCTCCAATGCTGAGCGCCCGCAGCTGCCCCTCGCGCACCAGCGCCACCACGCCCGGCCAGGTCGAGACGTAGAAGTCCACCACGCCCGCCACCGTGTCCGTCGTGGCCGGCCCGCCGCCGCGATAGGGAATGTGCACCGCATCCATCCCGGAGCGGCGCACGAAGGTCTCGGCGATCACGTGGCTCGCGGAACCCGCCTGCGAGGAGGCGTAGGAGACGCGCCGCCCGCCGCGCCCCATCTCGATCAGGCCGGCCGTGTCCCGCGCGGGGGAATTCGCCGGCACGACGGTCGCGTGATGCACCGTCGCCAGCCGCGCGATCGGCGAAAAGCTATCCACCACATGGTAGGGCAGGTTGCGCGTCATCCACTGGTTGGAGGCGTGGGTCTGGTTGTGGCCGAGGATGATGGTGTTGCCGTCGGGCGTCGCGCGTGCCGCCGCCTCGGTGCCGATGATGCCGCCGGCGCCGCCGCGATTGTCCACCACGACGGGCTGGCGCAACAGCGTGCTGGCACGCTCGCCCACCACGCGCGCCAGGATGTCGGTGCTGCCGCCGGGCGGGGCCGGGACGATGAGGCGCAGCGGTGCGGTTTGCGCGCGGGCGATGGCG
This sequence comes from Rubritepida sp., assembly GCA_028291485.1. GTDB lineage: Bacteria > Pseudomonadota > Alphaproteobacteria > Acetobacterales > Acetobacteraceae > Roseococcus. Next base: position 3,600 of record JAQGHZ010000642.1, read on the forward strand.
GGCGCGGACAGCAGTGCGGCGGTGAACAGGCGACGCTTCATGGGCGTTGGATCCTCCAGCGCCCTTTATACGCCCCATCGCCGCGGACGCGGAGGGTGGGTCAGGCCTTTTCTGCCGCCTGCGAGACCGCTCGCGAGACGGATCGCGAGACGGATCGCGAGATTGGCAGGGCACCGAGCGCTACCGATTCTCCCAGCAGCAGCAGGATGGGGCCGTCGCCGGCCCAGCCGGGCGCCTGCGCCACGACCTCGGCGAAGCTGCCGCGCAGCTCGCGCTGCTGGGGCGAGCCGCCACGCTCGATCAGGGCAGCGGGCGTGGCGAGGTCGAAGCCCTCCCGCGCGAGGCCGTCGCGGAGCGCTGGCAAGGTCGTCAGGCCCATGTAGACGGCGAGCGTCTGGCGCGAGCGGGCGAGCGCGGGAAAATCCAGGTCCAGCTTCCCCTCGCGCGTGTGGCCGGTGACGAAGGTGAGCATCTGCGCGGCGTCGCGATGGGTCAGCGGAATGCCGGCCTGGGCCGCGCAGCCGAGCGCCGCCGTGACGCCGGGCACGACCTCGAAGGCGATGCCGGCGGCGGCCAGGGCCTGGGCTTCCTCGCCGCCGCGCCCGAAGACCAGGGGATCGCCGCCCTTGAGGCGCACCACGCGCAGCCCCTCGCGCGCCAGCTCGACGAGCAGGGTGTTGATGCCCTCCTGCGGCACGCAATGCAGGGCGCGCTTCTTGCCGACGAAGATGCGGCGCGCGTCGCGGCGGGCGAGG
>JAQGHZ010000673.1 GCA_028291485.1 Rubritepida sp.
ATGAAGTAGCGCATGAACTGCACTTGGAAGGTCGGCAGGTCCTCGGAGAGCAGCCGCAGGACGACGTTCAGACCGCAGAGGGTGATGCCGGCCGCCACCGCGTAGAGCATGCCGAGGGTGGTCGGGCTCACGCGGGAAGATGCTTTCGTCGTGCGCAGTCTGGCGGAAAATTCATCTGTTGTCCTGGATGCGTGCAGCGTGACGCGGCACACATCGTTGCGGAAGCCCCCCTCTTTGCGGAAACCCCGTCTTTGCGGAAGCTTTGCGGGCGCCTACCATCCCTGCAAAGCCCGAAGCATGAATGGCCCGCAAATCCCCGATCATGCTTCGGGCTTCGTTGTGCCGCGCCTTCCGCCCGGCGGAAGCTGCTCAAGGACTGAAGCGATGCCCGACTCCAGCCTCCCCTACGACCCCACGCGCATGAAGTTCGGCATCGGCCAGCCCGTGCCCCGGCAGGAGGACCCGAAGCTCCTCAAGGGCCAGGGCCGCTATACGGACGATCTGTCGCTGCCGAACCAGCTCTACGCCTATGTCCTGCGCAGCCCCTATGCGCATGCGATCCTGAATTCCATCGACATCGGCGAGGCCAGGGCCGCGCCGGGCGTGCATGCCGTCCTCACGGCCGACGACCTCGGCGACTACGGCGAGATGGTCTGCGCCATGCCGCTGAAAAGCATCGACGGCACGCCGCTGCGCACCACGCGCCGCGCGGCGCTCGCCAAGGATCGGCTTCGCTTCGTCGGCGACCCGGTCGCGGTCGTCATCGCCGACACCAGGGCCCAGGCCAAGGACGCGGCGGAGATGATCTTCCTCGACGTCGAGACGCTTCCCGCCGTCACCGGGGCCTCGGCCGCCGCCGAGCCGGGCGCGCCACTTCTCTACGACGACATCCCGGGCAACGAGGTGCTCGACTTCCGCTTCGGCGATGCGGAGAAGGTGGCCGCGGCCTTTGCCGGCGCCGCGCATGTCCAGAAGCTGTCCATCCGGAACAACCGCATCGTCGTGGCGGCGATGGAGCCGCGCAGCGCCATCGGCGAGTACGAGGCCGAGACCGGGCGCTACGTGCTGCGCGTCGGCTGCCAGGGCGTCTTCGGCCTGCGCAACCAGATGGCCAATGACGTGCTGAAGGTGCCGCGCGACAAGGTGCGCATCCTCACCGGCAATGTCGGCGGCAGCTTCGGCATGAAGGCCTCGGCCTATCCGGAATACCTACCGATCCTGCACGCCTCGAAGATCCTCGGCCGCCCCGTAAAGTGGACGGATGAGCGCTCCGGCTCCTTCCAGTCCGACGCGCATGGCCGCGACCACGAGGTCGACGCCGAGCTCGCGCTCGATGCGGACGGAAAGTTCCTGGCTGTCCGGCTCACCAGCTTCGGCAATATGGGCGCCTACCTGACGGCGGTCGGGCCGAACATGGGCACGGGCAATTTCTCGAAGAACATCCAGTCCAACTACGTCACGCCGCTCCTGGAGGTGCACACGCGCTGCATCCTCACCAATACGACGCCCATCACCGCCTATCGGGGCGCCGGCCGTCCCGAAGCCAACTACTTCATGGAGCGGCTGATCGAGGAGGCCGCGCGCGCGATGGGGAAATCGCCCATCGAGCTGCGCAAGATCAACCATATCAAGACCGCTGACATGCCCTACTCCGCCGCGAGCGGCAGCGTCTATGACGGCGGCGACTTCTCCGCGATCCTCGACCAGGCGCTGGAGGCCGCGGATTTCGAGGGCTTCGAGGCCCGGCGCGCGGCAGCGAAGCAGCGCGGCCTGCTGCGCGGCATCGGCGTCGGCAATTTCCTCGAATGCACGGCGCCGGTGGTGAAGGAGCAAGGCGGCATCCGCTTCGGCGACGACGGGACCGTCACCATCATCACCGGCACGCTCGACTACGGGCAGGGGCATTGGAGCCCCTTCGCGCAGGTACTGCACCAGTATCTCGGCGTGCCCTTCGAATCGATCCGGCTGCTGCAGGGCGACAGCGACGAGCTCATCGCCGGCGGCGGCACGGGCGGCTCCAAGTCGATCATGGCCTCGGGCGCGGCGATCGTGGAGGCCTCGGACCTCGTCATCGAGAAGGGCAGGCAGGCCGCGGCGCATGTCATGGAAACCGCGGTCGCGGATATCGAGTTCGACAGCGGCGTCTTCACCGTGGCCGGCACGGACCGCAGCATCGGCATCATGGAACTCGCCGCGAAGCTCAAGGAGATGCCGAAAAGCGATGACATTCCGGAGACGCTCGACGTCACCCATGTCTTCGACCAGGCGCCGATGGCTTTCCCGAACGGCTGCCACGTCGCCGAGGTCGAGATCGATCCCGACACCGGGATCACGCGCTTCGTGAACTACGTGACCGTCAACGACTTCGGCGTGATCGTGAATCCGATGCTGGTGCAGGGACAGGCTCATGGCGGCATCGTGCAGGGCATCGGCCAGGCGATGCACGAATACGTGGCCTATTCGGAGGACGGCCAGCTCCTCTCGGGCAGCTTCATGGATTACGGGCTGCCCCGCGCGGACGACGTGCCGAGCTTCCAGTTCGCCAGCCACCCCGTGCCCTGCAAGACCAACCCGCTCGGCGCCAAGGGCTGCGGCGAGGCGGGCTGCGCGGGATCGCTGCCGGCGGTGATGAACGCGATCGTCGATGCGCTGCGGCCGATGGGTGTCACGCACATGAACATGCCCGCGACGCCGGAGAAGATCTGGCGGGCGATCCACGGGGTGAATTGAGGAGGGCGCTGCCCTCCTCGAGCTCCTCCCGCCAGGGATTACGAATCCCTGGACCCTATTTGTGGAGAAGCAGCCTCGCCACGATCGCCGTGACGCCGGCCAGCCCGAGCGTGATCGCCATGGGCAGCGCCGTGCCGTTGTGCAGCGCCGAGACCAGCGAGCCCGCGATCGCGCCGAAGCCGAATTGCAGCGTGCCCAGCAGCGCCGAGGCCGTGCCCGCGATATGTGGGAAGGGCGTGATCGCCAGCACGCTGCCGATCGGCACCACCACGCCCAGCAGCGCGATGTACAGCACGATCGAGGCATAGACCGCAGGGAACGGCGCCCCGAGCAGCACGAAGCTCGTCAGCGCCGCGCCGCAGCAGGCCACGCCTGCCACGCCGATCGTGAACACGCGGTCCCGCCCATAGCGCGCGGCGAAGCGCCCGCCGAATTGCGACATCAGGATGAAGCCCGCCGCGCCCGCGCCGAAGAACAGCCCGTAATGCTCCGGCGAGACGCCGTAGATCGAGATGAAGACGAAGGGCGAGCCGGCGATATAGGCGAACATCCCGCCCATGGTGAGGCCGGAGACCATCGCGGTCGACAGGAAGCGCCGGTCCGCGAGCAGTGACAGATAGCTCCGCAGCACCGTGAAGACCGAGGAGCGCTGCCGCTTCTCCGGCACCAGGGTCTCCGGCAGGAAGAAGGTGCAGAGCACCAGCGCCACCGCGCCCACGCCGGCGAGAAACCAGAAGATCGCGCGCCAGCCGAGGGCGGCGGCGAGGTAGCCGCCCATCAGCGGCGCCAGGATCGGCGCCACGCCCATGATGAGCATCAGCCGGCTCATCAGCTTGATCGGGTCGATCTCGTGCGACACGTCGCGCACCACGGCGCGCGCGATCACCATCCCTGCGCAGCCCGCCAGCGCCTGGCACAGCCGCAGCAGGATCAGCGCCTCGATGCTGGTCGCCATCGCGCAGAGCGCCGAGGCGATCGTATAGACCACGAGCCCCACGAAGAGCGGCGGCCGCCGCCCCAGCCGGTCGGCGAGCGGCCCGTGCACGAGCTGCCCCGTGCCGAGGCCGAGGAAATAGGCCGCGAGCGTGAGCTGCGCCCCATCGATGCCCACGCCCATGTCCCTCCCGACATCGGGGAGGGACGAGAGGTACATGTCGATCGAAAGCGGCCCGAAGGCACTCAACAGCCCGAGCAGGAAGGCCAGCCGGTTCTGGCGACTCATGCAGGAGGAGGTAGGAAATCCACCTCGTGCAGCGCGGAGAGGCGGACGACCTCGGCCGGATCGGGCACGTTGTGGATGGCTTTGAACAGGTCGTGCAGGCGGCGCGCCGGGCTGACCCAGAAGAAGGCGCGGCCGACGTCGCCGCTCTCGTTGAAGTAGCCATGCATGATGCCGCGCGGCATGCGGACCAGGTCGCCGGCCTTGGCGTGGTGGGTCTGCCCGTCGAGGATCAGCTTCCACTCGCCTTCCAGCATCAGGATGTACTCGTCCTGCGTCGGGTGGATATGCGGCGGCACGAAGGTGCCCGGCGGCGACAGCGCCTCGAAGGCGAAGCAATCCTCGGTGGCGGCTTTGGGGTGATAGGTCTGCCCCAGGATGTTCCAGGTGACGCCCTCGAGCCCGGTGGCGGCGCGGGTGATGCCTGCGGTTTCGTTCATGGAGGCCTCTCCTGTTAGGCGGCGGCACTTTCTTGTTGCACCGCAGCACGGTTGTGGCGCCGGGCCAAGGTCGCGATGCGCGACCCCGGGCTGCCGGGCCCGCATGGGTATCCAGCGGATCGCTGGAGGGCGAAAGCCCGAAGGCGTGAAGCCGCTTGTCGGCGGCCCTAGACGTGAAGGTATTGCTCGCGCAATTGCGGAGCCGACGCGAGCGCTGCGCTGTCGCCGGTCCAGACAGTGCGGCCGCGCTCGAGGATCACGTGCCGGTTGGCCAGGCGCATCACGGCGGACAGGTTCTTGTCGATCAGCAGGATCGCCTGGCCTTCGGACTTCAGCTTCCCCAGCACGGACCAGATCTCGGCACGGATCAGCGGTGCCAGTCCTTCCGTGGCCTCGTCTAGAATCAGCAGCTTCGGGTTGGTCATCAAGGCGCGGCCGATGGCCAGCATCTGCTGCTCGCCGCCGGAGAGGTTGCGGCCGGAATTGCCGCGGCGCTCGCGCAGGCGGGGGAAGAGGGCGTAGACCGAATCCAGGTCCCAGCGGCCCGGCCGCGCGGTGGCGATCAGGTTCTCCTCCACCGACAGCGTCGGGAAGATCTGCCGCCCCTCCGGCACGAGGCCGATGCCCCGCCGGGCGACGAGATGCGGCGGCTGGCCGATCAGCTCGGCCTCCCCGAAGCGAATGCCGCCACCGGAAACGCGCCCGCCGACGCTGCCGAGCAGGCCCATGATGGCGCGCACCGTGGTCGTCTTGCCCATGCCGTTGCGGCCGAGCAGGGTGACGACCTCGCCGGCCTCCACGCCGAAGCTGACGTCGGTGAGCGCCTGGCTCTGGCCATAGGCGGCGGCGAGGCCTTCTACCCACAGCATCACGCCTCCTCCTCGCCGAGATAGGCGTCGCGGACGATGGGGTTCGCGCGGATCTCGTCCTTCGTGCCCGTGGCGATCACGCGCCCCTGCGCCAGCACGGAGATCCGGTCCGCCAGGGCGAAGACGGCCGGCATGTCGTGCTCGATGAGCAGGATGCCGTAGCGCGCGCGCAGCCCGCCCAGGATGCGTATCAGCCGCTCGGCCTCCTCCGCGCCTGTGCCGACGAGCGGCTCGTCCAGCAGCAGCAGGCGCGGCTGCATGGCGAGCGCGATGGCGAGCTCCAACTGCCGCTTCTCGCCATGCGAGAGCACGGCGGCAGGTGCGGCGGCGCGATGCTCCAGCCCGACCTCGGCGAGGGCCTCCATGGCCTGGCCGTTCAGACTGGCCTCGGTGCCGACGGGCCGGAAAAAGCGGAAGGAGGAGCCGCTGCGGGCCTGTACGGCCAGCGCGACATTCTCGATCGCGGAAAAACCGGCGACGATGCTGGTGATCTGGAAGCTGCGCGCCAGCCCGCGCCGCGCCCGGCGTGCCATCGACAGCCGCGTCACCTCCTCGCCCGCAAAGATCACGTGACCCGAATCCGGCGCCAGCGTGCCGCTGATCTGGTGGATCAGCGTGGTCTTGCCCGCGCCGTTCGGGCCGATCAGCGCGTGGATCTCGCCCTGGCGCAGGTCCAGCGAGACATCGTCGGTCACCACGAGCCCGCCGAAGCTCTTCCGCAGGTTCCGCAGTTCGAGGAGAAGCTCAGCCACGGCGCGGCAGTCCGGCGATGCCGCCACGCAGGAAGTAGACGCAGAGGATGAGCAGCGGACCGAAGATCAGCCGCCAGTGCTCGGTGAGATGGGCCAGCCATTCCTCGATGAGGATGAAGGCCAGCGCTCCCATCAGCGCGCCGTGCGGCCCGGCGGTGCCGCCCAGGATCACCATGAAGAGCAGGTCGCCGCTGCGCTGCCAGGTGAGGTAGGCGGGCGCCACGAACTCCGTGCCATTGGCGAGCAGCACGCCGGCGAGCCCGCCGATCGCGCCCGCGATGGCATAGGCCACAAGGCGGTAGCGATAGGGCTCGAAGCCCACGGCACGGGCGCGGGTCTCGTTCTCGCTGATAGCGCGCAGGACGCGGCCGAAGCGGCTGAGCAGCAGCGCCTGCACCAAGCCCCAGCACAGGATCAGCAGGGCGAGGCAGGTGAAGTGGAAGAAGAGCCGCCCTTCTAGCGCGCGCGACCCGAAGAGCTCGGTGCGGCTGTAGAGCGTGTAGCCGTCGTCGCCGCCGTAGATCGCCAGCGAGGAGGTGGCGAAGAAGGCCATCTGCCCGAAGGCCAGCGTGATCATGATGAAGTGCACGCCGGAGGTCCGGATCGCGATGGCGCCCGTCACCGCCGCGAAAGCCGCCGAGGCGGCGATGGCGATGGGGATCACCATCCAGGCCTCGGTGATGCGCGCGTGGTCCAGCACCACCACCGCATAGGCACCGACGCCCAGCATCGCCGCGTGGCCGAGGCTGATCAGCCCGGCGCCGCCGACGATCAGCGAGAGCGAGATCGCCGCCATGCCGAAGATCATCGCGCGCGCCAGCAGCGTCAGCGAATGGCCCTGGCCGAAGCCGAGGAAGGGGGCCGCCGCCAGCGCCAGGAAGATCGCGAGCGGCACGGCGGTCTCGCGCCACCTCATCGGCGGGCCGGGAAGAGGCCGGCGGGCCGGAAGGTCAGGATCGCCGCCATCACGATGTAGACCAGCATCGAGGCCAGCGCCGCGCCCGTCTGCCGCGCGGCCGAGGGATCCATGACGAGGCGCATCAGGTCGGGCATCAGCCCGCGCCCGAGCGTCTCGACGAGGCCCACCAGCAGCGCCCCCAGGAAGGCCCCGCGGATGCTGCCGATTCCGCCGATCACGATCACCACGAAGGCAAGGATGAGCGGCGTGTCGCCCATGCCCGGCTCGACCGAGAGGATGGGCGTGGCCAGCGCGCCGGCGAAGCCCGCCAGCATGGCGCCGAAGCCGAAGACCAGCATGAAGAGCCGCCGGATATCGACGCCGAGCGCGCTCACCATCGGCGCATTGCTGGCCCCGGCGCGCACCAGCATGCCGGCGCGCGTGCGCTCGACCAGGAACCAGAGCAGCCCGGCGGTGGCGAGGCCGACCGCCAGGATGGCGATGCGGTAGGTCGGGTAGAGCAGCCCGTCCATCACGGTGACGCCGCCGCTCAGCAATTCAGGCATGGGCATCTGCAGGGGCGCGGTGCCGAAGACCACCCGCACGCCCTCGTTCAGGAAGAGGATGACGCCGAAGGTCGCCAGCACCTGCGAGAGGTGGTCGCGGTCGTAGAAGTGGCGAAAGACCAGGAATTCCAGCAGCAGCCCGAAGCCCAGCGTGGCGGGCAGGGTGAGGAGCAGCCCGAGCCAGAAGCTGCCCGTCCAGGCCGCGAGCGTGGCCCCCAGATAGGCGCCGACCATGTACTGCACGCCATGCGCGAGGTTGATGAAGTCCATCACGCCGAAGACCAGCGTGAGGCCCGCGGCGATGAGGAAGAGCAGGATGCCGAATTGCAGGCCGTTCAGGGCCTGCACGAAGAGCAGAGTCGCGTTCACCCGTTCAGATGCGGCCAGATCATATACGGACTGGCATGCGGCACTCGGGCGCCCAGGGGTCGATATTGGCGGACAGCACCTTGCGCACCGTCTCGGTCTGGAAGCGGCCGTCCGGCCGGCGCGCGACCTGGAGCTGCCAGAAATCCTGCACGGGATACTGGTTGATGCCGAAGCGGAAAGGCCCGCGCACGCTCCGGAAATCGGCCGCCGCGATCGCCGCGCGCAGGGCGTTCTTGTCGGTGAGGTTGCCGCCCACCTTCTTCACCGCGGAATCGAGCAGCCGGGCCGCGTCGTAGCTCTGCGCCGCATAGGTCGCGGGGACGTAATTGTAGACGCCCTCGAAGTCGCGCACGAAGGCCTGGTTCGCGGGATTGTCCATGTTGGGCGCCCAGCTCGCCGCCGCGTAGAAGCCGAGCGCGGCCTCGCCCTGCGCGGGCAGCGTCGCCTCGTCCACGGTGAAGGTGGAGAGGAAGGGAATCGTCGCCAGCCCGGCCTGCCGGTACTGCTTCACGAGGTTCACGCCGAGCCCGCCCGGCATGAAGGTGAAGATCGCGTCCGGCCGCAGCGAGGCGATGCGCGCGAGCTCGGCCGAGAAGTCGAGCTGGGTCAGCGGGACATAGACCTCGTCCACCACGGTGCCCTGGAACTTCGACTTGAAGCCCGCCACCGCGTCGCGGCCGGCCTGGTAGTTCGGCGTCATCACGAAGACGCGGCGGTAGTTCGAATCCTGCGCCACCTGGCCCATCACCGAATGGACCTGGTCGTTGTTGTAGCTCGTCGTGAAGAAGTAGGGGCTGCAGCCGCGGCCGGCCAGAGTGGATGGCCCGGCATTGGTGGAGATGAGGAAGGTGCCCGCATCCGTCACCGGGCGGATGATGGCGCCCAGGATGTTGGAGAAGACCACGCCCACGATGAAGTCCACCTTGTCGCGCTCCAGCGCGGCGCGGACCTTGGTGACGGCCACGTCCGGTCGCAGCTCGTCGTCGATGACGAGGGTCTCGACGCGGCGGCCGCCGATCTTGGTGTCCAGGTGCCGCATGCCGAGCAACCAGCCGTCGCGCAGATGCGTGCCCAGCGAGGCCGCCGGACCGGTCGCCGTGACGACGAGGCCGATCTTGATGGGTGCCGACTGCGCGATGGCCGGCGCGGCGAGGACCGCGGCACCGCTGCCGGCGAGGAGCGTGCGGCGGGCGAAGCCCGGATTGTCCTGGAACGCCATGAAGTGCTCTCCGCCCATTGTTGGAAGTCTCAAATTTTCGATACCGTGCCGCTGGCCTGCCAGGCAAGCGTCGCGGCCGTCATCGTCAGCGGATGATCGGCCTGGGACAAGGGGGCGAGGACGGTGAAGTGGTCCAGGCCCGGCAGCGCCTCCCAGGAGCCGCCCCAGAGGGCGGAAAACTCGCGGCTCTGGCGCAGGAACTCGGCGCTCTCGTCGCCGCCGACGGCGCAGTGTAGCGGGCGTCCGGGCGAGGGGAGCAGGGCCGGGGACAGATCACGCGCCGTCGCCGGATCGAGGCCGAGCGCCGTGTTGAGGCTCGTCGGCACCAGCGGCTCCAGCCAGAAGAGGCCCGAGACGGACAGCGCCGCGGCGACGATATTCGCCGGCAGCCGCGCCGTCAGCATGGCGGAGAGATGCCCGCCGGCCGAATGCCCGCTGACCAGCATGGGCCGTCCGAGACGGGCATGCAGCACCAGCGCCGCCGCCTCCGCCTGCTCGACGATGCGGGCCAGCGGCACGGCAGGGCAGAGGTCGTAGGACGGCACGCCCACCGCGATCCCGTGTTCCAGGAGTCCCGCCGCGCAATGGCTCGCCGAGGTGCGGTCGAGGGCCTGCCAGTAGCCGCCATGAAAGAAGATCGCGACGCCACGGATCTCCGCCGGCAGGAAGAGGTCCATCGCCTCGCGCGGCCCGGTTCCATAGGCCAGCACCTCCGGCGGGTGCGCCGCGCGGAAGGCCGCCGCATCCCGCATCCAGCCCGCGATGACGGCCGGATGCCCCGGCACGCGGGCTCGGTTATTGTACTCTTTCTCTTCGAAATTCATGTTGCGCCGTCTGATGGAAGCCGGGGTGTTTCCTCTACCGTCATCGTGCTGCTTCTGGTAGGAAATGCTTCGGGCCGGGCCCATTGTCGGCTCTCATTCCCTTGCCTGAATTCACGGAGCGGGGAAAGGAAAGGTTTGATCCTGCCGGTGCGCGTAGCATGAGAAGCGAGGGACCTGCCTCCGCCGCCCGCGAGATCCAGCGGTTGCGCATGTTTTCCCATATCGCTCAGTCCATCGCCGGCGACGTCGAGCTGGGGGAGCTAGTGCAGATCGTCACCGATGCCGCCACCCATTGGTCCGGCGGGAAGTTTGGCGCCTTCTTGTACAATGTGGTGGACGCGTCGGGCGAGGCGTACAGCCTTTATACTCTTTCCGGTGTCCCGCGCTCGGCCTTCGAGAACGTCCCGATGCCGCGCAACACCGAGATCTTCGCGCTGACCTTCGCGGGCGCCGGCATCCTGCGCGCCGACGACATCCGGCAGGATCCGCGCTTCGGCAGGAACGAGCCCTATTTCGGCATGCCGAAGGGCCACCTGCCGGTGGTGAGCTACCTGGCCGTGCCCGTGGTCTCGCGCACGGGCGAGGTTCTGGGCGGCCTCTTCCTCGCGCATGACGAGCCGGGCATCTTCGACGAGGAGGCCGAGCAGACGGTGGTGGCCATCGCAGCGCATGCGGCCATCGCCATCGACAATGCCCGGCTGCTCGAGGCCGCGAGCCGCGGAACCGAGGCGACGCGCCAGGTGCAGGAGGCCAATGCCTGGCTCGCCGCCATCGTCGAGAGCACGGACGACGCCGTCCTCAGCAAGTCGCTGCAGGGCATCATCTCGAGCTGGAACGCCAGCGCCGAGCGGCTCTTCGGCTTCACCGCAGCCGAGGCGATCGGCCGGCCGGTCACCATCCTCATCCCCGACGATCGCCTGCACGAGGAGGAGGAGATCATCGGCCGCATCCGCCAGGGCCAGCGCGTGGACCATTACGAGACCGTGCGCCGCCGCAAGGACGGCGCCCTGCTCGACATCTCGCTGACCGTCTCGCCCGTGCGCAATGCCCAGGGCGTCATCATCGGCGCCTCCAAGATCGCGCGCGACATCTCGGAGCGGAAGCGCGCGCAGCAGCGCCAGAGCCTGCTGCTGCGCGAGATGAACCACCGGGTGAAGAACCTCTTCTCGGTCACGACCGGGCTCATCTCGGTCAGCGCGCTCTCCGCGCGGAGCGCCGAGGAACTGGCGGGCTCGCTGCGCGAGCGCGTGCTGGCGCTTTCCCGCGCGCACGACCTGACGCTGCCTGACCTCGGCGGCCCCGATCCGGGCGGCGACATGACGGGCGAGAGGGGCACGACCCTCTTCGCACTGCTGGCCGCGATCATCGCGCCGCACGACAATCCGGACGCGCCGCGCATGGAGATCACCGGCGCGGACGTGCCGCTGAGCGGCGCGACGCTGACCTCGCTGGCGCTGCTGCTGCACGAGTTCACCACCAATGCCGCCAAGTACGGGGCCCTTTCGACGGAAGCAGGGCGGCTCGCGGTGCAGGCCGCCATCGAGGGCGAGATGCTGGCGCTGACCTGGAGGGAGATCGGCGGGCCGAAGGTCGTCGCGCAGGACGTGCCGGAGGGCTTCGGCAGCCTGCTCGAGCGCGCCACGGTGCAGGGGCTCGGCGGCGAGATCGGACGCGACTGGGCGCCCGGCGGCGTCGTCATCCGGCTGCGCATCCCGCTGGCGCACCTCACCGGCTAGGAGCCAGCCTCGGAAGGGTCTGCGGCGCGATCCGGCGGGTCTTTTCCGCCCCGGGGGCGTCAGCCGGCTTGCCGATGCAACCGGCATCGGCGGCACCGTCTTCCTACCCGGGACGAAAAATCCCTCGCCGGCTTACGCCGCAGACCCTTCCGAGACAGGCTTGACATGGTCCGGCGCAGGCATTCCTGGCAGGATGGCCCATGCGAATCTACCTGGCCGGCCCCGAGGTCTTCCTGCCCGATCCGGTGGCGCTCGGCGCCGCCAAGAAGGCCATCTGCATCAGGCACGGGCTGATCGGAATCTTCCCGATCGACCCGCCGGCACCCATGCCCGCCGGCCCGCCGGACTGGCGGCGCATCCACGCCGCCTGCGAAATGCACATGCGCGGCTGCGACGCGCTGGTGGCCAATCTCACGCCCTTCCGCGGCGCCGGGGCCGATCCCGGCACGGCCTTCGAGCTCGGCTACATGCGCGCGCTGGGCCGGCCGGTCTTCGGCTACACGCATGCGGCCGGCGACTACCGCCTCCGGGTCGAGGCCAGACACGACGGCGCGGCCTGGCGCGACGCCGAAGACCTGGAGGTCGAGGATTTCGGCCTGGCTGAGAACCTCATGCTGGAAGGCGCCATCGCGGCCTCGGGCGGCCTGTTCCTGCGCGCCGCGGCGCCGCTGCCCTGGACCGACCTTTCCCTCTTCGAGGCCTGCATCGCGGAAGCCGCGCGGCGTCTGACCGCCTTGTAATGCGGACGGCCACGTAACCGCGGCCTCCCACGGCGCGAAAGCACCAGCAAGGACAAGGCGGGTGATTCCGCCCTCGCAGGAGGTTTCGCCATGCAGGACGGTTGGAGGAAGGCCGCGCCGGGCCTCGTCGCCTGGGCCGCCGCGCTTTGGATCGCCTATGAATTGCTCTGGTACGAGCAGTACAAGCTCACGGGTAACGAGGGCTCGGTCACCCTTTTCACCATCCTTTCGAACTGGCTCGGCACGCCCGGCGGCGAGATGCCCTTTCGCCTGTTCGTCGCCACCATGGAGATCTGCGCCGCGCTCCTGGTGCTGATCCCACGGACCCAGGGCATCGGCGGGCTCTTCGCGGCCGGAATCATGGCCGGCGCGATCTTCTTCCACACGGTAAGCCCGCTCGGCATCGACCCCTATGGCGATGGCGGCGTGCTCTTCAAGGAGGCATGCTTCACCTTCGCGATGGGCCTGCTGGTGGCCTGGATCCGGCGCGACCAGATCCTGGCGCTGCTCCCGCCGGGCCTGGCCGCGCGGCTGTCCTTCAAGGCCGCGTGAGCGTGGAGGCGGCGCCTCTCGCCAGACCGCCGCGGGACCAGCGGCTCGACGTGCTGCGCGGCTGGATGCAGCTCTCGATCTTCATCTCGCACGTGGTCGGCACCTCGCTGGCCTGGGGCATCCACGCGGCCTGGGGCCTGTCGGATTCCTCCGAGATGTTCATCCTGCTCTCGGGCTTCACTCTGGGTTCCGTCTTCTCGCTGAAGCTCGCGCGCTCGGGGCCGATGGCGGCGCAGCGCGACATGCTGGCGCGGACCTTCCGGCTCTATCGCGCGCACCTCACCGTCTTCTTCATGTTCGCGGCTATGGTGATCGCGGCCGACATGTTCGTGCCGATGCCCTTTGCGGTGGACCGCTTCGGCTGGTGCTTCCTGGTGGACAGGCCCTGGGCCGCGCTGCCGGCCGCGGCGACCATGCTCTACCAGCCGGACTTCATGGGCATCCTGCCGATCTTCGTCTTCGGCATGCTGCTGCTGGGACCCTTCCTGCTGGCGGCGGCGCGCATCGGCGCCTGGGCTCTGGTCCCGAGCTTCCTGCTGTACCTGGCGACCTGGCTGGGCTGGATCGCGACGCCGGCGCTGGGCGGCTCGACGATCGGGTTCGATCCGCTGGCCTGGCAGTTCCTTTACCTGCTCGGCGCCTGGATGGGCCGGCGGGCGCTGTACCGACAGCCACTGCCGCGCGCGCCCTGGATGCTGGCGGGAGCGGGCGCGATCCTGCTGCTCGGCCTGGCAGCGCGGCTGGTGGAGCATGGCTTCGTCGAGGGGCCGGCCGTCGCCGGCTGGGCGCTGCAGCACAAGGAAGTGCTGGCGCCGACGCGGCTGATCCACGCGCTCTCGTTGGCCTACCTCGTGGCGGTGCTGGTGCCGCGCCAGGCGGGCTGGATGGAGACGATGCCCGGCCGCGCGCTGGCCTCGATCGGTCGGCACAGCCTGCGGGTCTTCTGCACGGGGCTGTTCCTGGCCTGGGGCGTGTCGCGCGTGATGGAAGCGCGTCCCGAGAACCCCCCCATGCTCGGCGTGGTGCTGGTGCTGACGGGCATGGCGGCGCTCTGGACCGTGGCTGTGCTCAGCGACGGCATCCGTCGCCCGGTCGTCTCCGGCCGGGCGACGCGATAGGTCAGGCCCAGCTCGGCTTCCGCTTCTCGCGGAAGGCGGCAAGTCCTTCCTTCCCCTCCGCGCCGGCGCGCACCATCCAGCTCTCGTTGGTGAGCTGCGTCACCTGATGCGCGCTGAGCGTCAGCCCGTTGGATTCAAGCAGGCTGGTCTTCGTCACCGCGATGCCCGCCGGCGAGGACAGCAGCATGGCGGCGATGATCTCCTCCAGCCTCGCCTCGATGGCCTCTGGCGCGTGGACCTCGTGCACGAGGCCGATGCGCATCGCCTCCTCCGGCCCGAAGCGCTCGCCGGTGATGGCGTAGCGGCGCGCGTGCCGCAGCCCCATGGCGTGGACCATGTGCGTGGAGATGGGCGTCGGCGCCACGCCCACGCGGACCTCGGTGATGCCGAAGCTGGCTTGCGTCGTGGCCAGCGCCACATCCACGCAGCAGGCGATGCCCGTGCCGCCGCCGAAGCAGGCGCCGTGGATGACGGCGAAGCTGGGCTTGGGGAACTCGTTCAGCAGCTGCATGGCCCGCGTGGTCTGCAAGGACGAGGCGAAGGCCTGCTCAGGCGGCGCCGCGGCCGCTGCGCTGAGCCAATTGATGTCGGCGCCCGCCTGGAAGTGCTTGCCCGCCCCCCGGATCACGAGGCCGCGGATCGCGGGATCGGCGGTGAGCTTCGGGATGCCTTCGATCAGCGCATCCAGCATCTCGCCGTTATAGGCATTGCCCAGGGCAGGGCGGTTGAGGGTGGCGGTGGCGATGCCGCGGCTGTCCACGGACATCAGCACGGGTGATTCGGTCATGGCGTTCTCCTTGGCG
>JAQGHZ010000739.1 GCA_028291485.1 Rubritepida sp.
GACGGCATCGCCTCCTCGCCATAGGCGACCGGCGTGCAAGCACCACGGCACCAGGCGGCGCCGGGGCTGGCACCCTGAGGCGTCATCAAGGTGCCGTCCATGAGGCTCTCCGCGCATGGAAGCGGCCAGGATATCGAAATCGCGAGATCGCGACACCGGGCCTTTTCAGCCGGGGCGCATGGGGCTTGAGTCGCACCCGGAACGGGAGACTCGATCATGGACCAGGCCCTCGCCGAGAAGCTGACCGCGTGGCGCCGCCACCTGCACACGCATCCCGAGCTTTCGCAGCAGGAGGCGGAGACCTCGCGCTTCGTGCAGGAGAAGCTGGCGGAACTCGGCATCCCCTTCATCGCGGGCGTCGGGAAGAACGGCGTGGTGGCGACACTGAAGCGCGGCGGATCCAATCGCAGCGTGGGGCTGCGCGCCGACATGGACGCACTGCCGATCGAGGAGACGACGGGGCTCGGCCATGCCTCCGTGAACCCCGGCGTGATGCATGCCTGCGGGCATGACGGACACACCGTCTCGCTGCTGGGCGCGGCGGCGCTGCTGCAGGCCGATCCGTCCTGGACGGGCACGGTGCAGCTCATCTTCCAACCGGCCGAAGAGGACGGCGCAGGCGCGCGCGCGATGATCGCCGACGGGCTCTTCGAGCGCTTCCCGATGGACCAGGTCTTCGCCTACCACAACTGGCCGGGGCTGGAGGCGGGCACGGTCGCGCTGCGGGACGGGCCGATCCTGGCGCAGGGCGGGAGAATCACGATCACGGTGAAGGGGCATGCGGGGCATGCCGCGAAGCCGAACCTCGCGCGCGATCCGATCGTGGCCGCGGCCGCGCTGGTCTCGGCGCTGCAGAGCGTGGTGTCGCGCAACGTCGACCCGATGGAGGCGGCGGTGCTGACCATCGGCACCATCCATGGCGGGACGGTGAGCAACCAGATCCCGGAATCGGTGGTGATGCAGGGCACGGTACGGTCTTTCCGGCCGGGCCAGCGGGCGGAAATCGTGGCCGACATCCAGCGCATCTGCGACGGCATCGGCGCGGCCTTTGGCGTGACGGTGACGCTGGAGGCGAGCGCGGGCGGGCTGGTGACGGTGAACGCGAAGGCCGAGACGGAGCTGGGCGTCGCGGCGGCGGAGGCGGCGGGCTATCCGGTGCGGCGCGATGTTCCGCCGAGCACGGGCGGCGAGGATTTCGCCGCGATGCTGGAGCGCGTTCCGGGCGCGATGGCCTTCATCGGCAACGGCCCGGCGGAACCTGGCCGCGAGCTGCACAATCCCGGCTACGACTTCAACGACGCCATCCTGCCCGTGGCCTCAGGCTGGCTGGCCGGCGTCGCGAAGCGTTCACTGACCGGAGGCGCAGGAACCTGAGGTTCCTGCTGGGGAATTGAGGGGCAACGCCCCCTCAATTCCCTCGCGCGACGACCTTCTGCGCAGCTGCGCGCCAAGCCATCCAGGCATTGTCCGCGGCCGTCCCCAACCGTCCCGCCTCGATCGACGCGGCATTGAGCTGCTGCCGCGCGCCTTCCTTCTCGCTGCCCGTCCGGTCCTCGAAGGCGCGGCGCGTGCGGGCGAGGTTGGCTTCGGCGGCGGCATAGGCGCGCGCGGCCGTGCGGAAGGCGTCCATGAGCTGCCGGGCCTGCGCGAAATCCGCGATGAGGCTGGTCAGCGCGGCGCGGCCCGGCGCATCCGCGGGCAGGCGGGTGAGGACGTTCCGCAACACCTCCAGCCGGTCGTTGCCCCCTGGCAGCCGCGCCGGATCGCGGTCGAGATTCAGGTCGCGCCAGACGGGGGGAAGGGGGTCAGGCAGGGAGCCGTCCCAGAGCGGGATGGCCTGGGTGAACTCGCGCTCCCAGCTCCAGTCGATGTTGGCGGGGCGGCCTTCCAGCATGGTCTCGACGCGCAGGCCGAAGTCGCCCTCGGCGGCGGGGGTGAAGCGGGGAGTCTCGTTCGGGCGGCGCGGCAGGTCGGCGACGAAGCGGCCGCGGCCGCCGCGCGGATCGATGGCGAAGGCCACGGTGTGGACGTTCCGATAGGTCACGTTCACGGCGGCCCGGGGGATCTCCACGCGCAAGGGCGTGCTCTCGTCGCGCTGCGTGGTCGTGTACTGGACCTCGCGGTCACGGGCGAAGGGCAGGAGGCGCGTCTCGCCGGGCGGCAAGCCGAGGATCTGCGCATCGCCCAGGAAGCCGCCGGCCTCGGCGCCGGTGCTGCCGTAGATGGTGGCCAGGCCGCCGGGCAGGGGGTGGGTCGTCTCGTTGCGCAGGCGCACGGCTTGCAGCGGGTAGCGGGCGGCGAGGCCCTGGGCCCACCACACGCGCTCCGCGTTCAGGCGGACATCGAGGAAGGGCAGGTTGGCGGTCTCGCCGGCGCGGATGGTGACCGGATCGGCCAGGGTGAAGGCGACGCGGCCGAGCGAGGCGGCGGCCGTGGCTTCGGCGGCGGGCGGCGGCGCCTCGGCCATGGCTGGCCCAGAGGCGAGCGCGCCGCCGGGCAGTCCGGCGGCGCCGCGGGCCATCGGCGCGGGGCGGACCATCATGGCCGGGGCAGGGGCCGGCGGCGGGGACGGCGGCACGGGCTGCGCGCCGGTGTCGGCGCGGGCGTCCACCTGCCCGCTGCCCTCGATGGGCAGTTCGCGGCGCGGCAGGACGACCGGGGTGTAGAGGGCCTGGCGGAACGCCGCGGCTTCGCCCGAGACGAGGGAGAGGCGGATGCCGGTCCAATCGGCGCCGCTGCGGTTCTCGACGACGGCCCAGCCCATCAGCCGCGCGCGGCCGTCGGACGCGCCGAACTCCGGCACGGCGAGGCGCCAGGACGGCTTCCACAGCGGCGCGCCC
>JAQGHZ010000741.1 GCA_028291485.1 Rubritepida sp.
CCGCCGATTCAGCCCACCGCGCGGCAACCGCGCTTCAGTCCTCGGAGGCGAAGTGATGGCCAGCCAACCCCCACGCGCCGAAAGCGTCGCACTGCTGGCGAAGCTCGAGGCCGCGCTGAAGCGCCGCGGCATCGTGACCGACGAGGAGATCGCCCAGAAGCAGGCCTCCGCCGACCGCGCGAATCCGATGACCGGCGCCCGCATGGTCGCCCGCGCCTGGATCGATCCGGAATGGCGCGCCCTGCTGCTGCGCGACGGCACGGCGGCGGCCGAGGCCATGGGCATCTCCATGCGCGGCAACCCGCCGCTGGGCGTGCTCGAGGATACGGCGACGGTGCACCACCTCGTGGTCTGCACGCTGTGCAGTTGTTACCCGCGCGCCATCATCGGCTATCCGCCGCACTGGTATAAATCCTCCGCCTATCGCAGCCGCGCCGTGCGCGAGCCGCGCGCGGTGCTGGCCGAATTCGGCACGGTGCTGCCGGCCGGCGTGCAGGTCCGCGTCCTGGACAGCACGGCGGACTTTCGCTGGATGGTCCTGCCGCTGCGCCCTGAAGGCACCGAGGGCTGGACCGAGGACCAGCTCACGGCGCTCGTCACGCGCGACCATCTCGTCGGCGTCTCGCTGCCCGACGCCGGAAGCAAAGCCTCGCGCGCCGCGTGATGTCAGGGGCTGCCGTGACGGCCCGAGGCTTTTCGTTCCGGTTCCGTCATGCGAACCACAGGTTCCGTGACAGGATCGGGGGGTAGCATGTCCGAATCGGCGAGGGCCGAACCCGACGGCCTGCCGCAGCCGCGCCGGGCCTACGCCTCCATCTGCATGTCCGCGGGCATCGCCATCTCGGTGCTCGACGCCAGCATGGTGAACATCGCGCTGCCCTCGGCGGCGCGTTCGCTGGAGCTGACGCCGGCCGAGGTGATCTGGGTGGTCAACGCCTTCCAGATCACCGTGGTGGGGATGCTGATCCCCTTCTCCTCCCTGGGCGAGATCCTGGGATTCAAGCGCGTCTGGAGCTTCGGCCTGGCGCTCTTCCTTGTGGGCGCGGTAGGCTCCGCGCTGGCGCCGAGCTTCGGCGTGCTGCTGGCGACGCGCGTGGTCCAGGGCTTCGGTGCGGCGGCGGTGATGAGCCTGCTCTCGGCGCTGATCCGCCACAGCTATCCGGCGAAACAGCTTGGCCAGGCCATCGGCAACAACGCGATGGTCGTGGCGCTCTGCTCGGCCGCGGGGCCCTCCATCGGCGCGGCGGTGCTGGCCGTGGCGCCCTGGCCCTTCGTCTTCGCGGCGCATGTGCCGATCGGCGTTGCTGCGCTGGTCTTCGGCGTGCGGCACCTGCCCGACGTGCCGCCGCATCGGCGACCGTTCGACATCCTCTCCGCGGGGCTCAACGTGGCGGCCTTCGGGCTGGCCTTCCTTGGGCTCGACCTGCTGCTGCACCGGCCGGCCGTCGGCGCGCTGCTGCTGGTCTGGGGCATCGCCTGCGGTGCGGCGCTGGTGTGGCGCGAGATGTCGCGCCAGACGCCGATGCTGCCGCTCGACCTGCTGCGCGTCCGGCCGATCCGCCTCGCCGTCGTGGCGTCGTCCTGCATGTTCGCGGTGCATATCCTGGTGGCGATCAATATGCCCTTCCACCTGTCCGCGGCGGGATTCACGCCGCTGCAGATCGGGCTGATCATCACGCCCTATCCGATCGCGATCGGCCTGCTCGCGCCCATCGCGGGGCGGCTGTCGGACCGGCTGCCCTCGGCCCTCCCCTGCGCCATCGGCGGCGGAATGCTGGCCTGCGCGATGGTGCTGCTGGCCTTCCTGCCGCCGGATCGGCCGGAGTTGATCTGCCCGACCCTGCTGCTGGCCGGCATCGGCTTCGGCTTCTTCCAGGCGCCGAACAACCGCGCGATCATCGTGAACGCACCGCGCCAGCGGGCCGGCGGCGCGGGCGGGCTGCAAGCGACGGCGCGGGTGCTGGGCCAGGCCTTCGGCGCGACCACGGCGGCGGCCTGCTTCACCCTGGCGGGGCCCTGGCTGGCCTTCCTGTGCGGCTCGGTGCTGGCCGTGATGTCGGCTGTCGCGAGTCTATCCAGGCGGTAGCGAGCGTGTCCGGGCGGCGGATCTCAGCCTGAAGAAAGCTGAGGCGAGCCGGCGCGGCTTTCCCGCGACGCCAGCCCGCCCTGCTCCAGGATGAAGTCGGCGATCTCGGTCACGCCGAGGTCGATCTTCAGGTTGGAGAAGATGAAGGGCCGCGCGCCGCGCATGCGCCTGGAGTCGCGGTCCATGACGGAGAGGTCCGCGCCGACCAGGGGCGCGAGGTCGATCTTGTTGATCGCCAGCATATCGGACCGCGTGATGCCGGGCCCGCCCTTGCGCGGGATCTTGTCGCCGGCCGAGACGTCGATGACGTAGATCGTCAGATCCGCGAGCTCGGGGCTGAAGGTGGCGGCGAGATTGTCGCCGCCGCTCTCGATGAAGAGCACCTCCAGCTTGGGGAAGCGCTCGGACATCTCGTCCACGGCGGCGAGGTTGATGGAGGCGTCCTCGCGGATGGCGGTGTGCGGGCAGCCGCCCGTCTCCACGCCCATGATGCGCTCGGGCTCGAGCGCGCCGGCGCGGGTGAGGAACTCGGCATCCTCCTTGGTGTAGATGTCGTTGGTGATGGCCGCGATGTCGTGCGTGCGGCGGAGCAGCTTGCACAGCCGCTCGACCAGCGCGGTTTTGCCCGATCCGACAGGGCCGCCGACGCCGACGCGGAAGGGGCCATGCCCCCGATGACCGGAGGGCGCATCGCGCCCGGAGGTCTGAATCGGCGGGCCAACGATGCTCATGAGCGGAACAGCCTCGTGTACTGGGTTTCGTGACGCATGGAGAGCCTGTCGAGCAGGGGCACGGCGGTGCCGAGGTCGTCGAGGGATGCGCTCTCGGCGATGGTCGCGCATTCGGCGACGATGGGCAAAAGCGCTGATGTCGCGTGCTGACCGTCGGTCTGGCCGAGCGGGACCAGGCGAACGCCGGCGCTGACGAGGTTGGCGCAGAAGCCTTGCAGATAGGCCAGCAGCGAGGGGCGCAGCGGAATCTCCGCCATCCCCGTCGCAGCGCCGAAGGCCACCGCATGCGCGAGCCGTCCGCGATGCCGCTTCGCGAAGGCGGCGAAGCGCTCCTCCGGCCAGGTGGCCGCCGTGACACTCGCAAAGCTGCCGCCCTGCTGCGTGGATTCCAGCGCCGTCTCGGCCGTGCCGCGCCAGGCGGCGGCGAGTTCCGCGACCTCGTCCAGCGCTGCATCGTCCGCCGCGCGATGCGCATGCGCGAAGAGCACGGAATCCACATGTCCGGCGCCGTGGCGCAGCACGGCTTCGACGTAGCGGAGCAGCGCGTGGCGGTCGGGGATGCGCCCTTCCTCCACCGCCATCTCGATTCCGTGGCTGTAGCTGAAGCCGCCCACGGGATAGGCGGGCGAGGTCCAGGCCATCAGGCGGAAAAGGTCCGCGTCAGTCACCATGGTGATGATGCGGGTGCTTCTCGTCAGGGTGGTCATGATCGTGGCCATGCCCATGGTCATGGCCGTGCTCGTGATGATGCTGGTGCGAGCTGCGGTTTTGCTCGCCATAGGCGCCGCCCTCGGGATTGAAGGGCACGCGCACCTTGGTGAGCTGTGCGCCCAGTCCGCGCAGCATGGCCTCGATCACATGATCCTCGCGGATCAGGATGCGGTCGGCCTGCAGCTCCGCCGGCAGGTGCCGGTTCCCGAGATGCCAGGCGAGGCGGATCAGTGCGGCGGTGCTCGTCGCGCGGATTTCGACCAGCGGCTCGTCCGCGGCGCGGACCAGCACGGCGCGGCCGTCGTCGAGCAGCAGCCCGTCGCCGTCGCGCAGCACCTGCGCCTCGGCGAGGTCGAGCACGAAGGGGATGCCGCCGGCGGTCTCGTAGCGCTTGCGGCGGCGGAAGCGGTCGTCGAAGTCGAGCATGACCTCGGCATCGGCCGTGAAGCTGCCCGGGGGCAGGACCTTCGTGGCGCGGGGGAGGGTGTCGTGCATCGCAAGTCCTCCGGTCAGAACAGGAAGTAGCGCTGCGCCATCGGCAGCACCTTCGCGGGCTCGCAGATCAGCAGTTCGCCGTCGGCGCGCACCTCGTAGGTCTCGGCGTCGATCTCCATCACGGGCGTGGCGTCGTTCAGGATCATGCTCTTCTT
>JAQGHZ010000771.1 GCA_028291485.1 Rubritepida sp.
AGGCAAAGGTCTGCTGCAGGAACATCGCACCGAGGGCCAGGAGCAGAAGATTCGTCTCGCGGCCCCAGCGCATCAATGTTCCTTCCCCATCCGGATCAGCATTCTCGGGCAAATTGCGATCCGGTCCAGCCCTCCGGGGCCACAACAGCTCCGGCTGGATCGATGGAGGACGTGATCAGTCGATGGTGATGCGCGCGGCGCGCACGACGGCGGTCCATTTCGCGATCTCGGCACGAAGATAGCCGGCGAGCTCCTCGGGGCCGGCGGAAAAGGGCTCGAGGCCGAGTTCGGCAAATCGCCCCCGGAGTTGGGGAAGCGCCTCGCGCGTGGCCAGGTCCAGGCGCTCGACGACGGGGCGGGGCGTGCCGGCGGGCGCGAAGAGCGCGGTCCAGACGCCGATCTCGAAGCCCGGCACGGTCTCGGCGACCGCCGGCAGCTCGGGCAGGCTCGCGAGGCGCTGCGCCGATGTCACCCCGAGCCCCGTCAGTCGCCCCTCGCGCACATGCGGCAGGGACGACGGCAAGGTGTCAAACATCAGGTCCACCTGCCCGGCCACGAGGGCGGAGGCGGCCGGGGCGGTGCTGCGGAAGGGCACGTGCAGCAGGTCCACGCCCGCGAGCGACTTGAAGAGCTCGCCGGCCAGATGGCTGGACGTGCCGTTGCCGCCCGAGGCGAAGGTGAGGATTCCGGGCCGCGCCTTGGCCCGGGCGATCAGGCCGGCCACGTCCGCGATGCCCCGCGAGGGGTGCGCCACAAGAAGGTTGGGGCTCGTCGCGACACCGGAGACCGGCGCGAAATCCGCCACGGGATCGTAGGGCAGCGTGCGGTAGAGGCCGACGTTCATCGCATGGGTGCTGATCGTCCCCATCAGCACCGTGTAGCCATCGGCCGCGCTTCGGGCCGCGGCCTCCGTGCCGATGATGCCGCCCGCGCCGGCGCGGTTGTCGACGGTCACGGGCTGGCCGAGGGCGGCGGTCAGCCGTTCCGACAGGAGACGGGCCGCGATATCGGTGAAGCCGCCGGGCGCGAAGGCCACGATCAGGCGAACGGGCCGGGTGGGCCAGGGCTGCGCCTGCGCCTGGGCCTGCACGGCCCGGGGCAGCACGCCCAACAGGGCCGCGGCAGCGGTCGCGGACAGGACATCGCGGCGTTTGGACATGATGGCGTTTCTTCCCGTGCCGCATTCCGGCATGGGAGAAGAACACATCATCCGATGATCCTGACAAGGCAGGCGGCGCAAGGCCCTCGAATGCGGCGATGGCCGTCCGAACCGCTGGGCGGACCGCTGCGAAGCAGGCCGATCATGGCCTCGGGGACATAGGGACGCCGCCGCGCCGGATCCGGACAGGCCCTGACCAGGAGGCGGCGGGATGGGTCTTCCGGCTCATCCCTCGGCTCCCCGGCGCGCGACCCCGGCCTGTCTGCGTGGCATCGCGGACCGGCATGCGGTGGTGAACGGGCGTTGGGAGGTGGCGTGGACCACCTGTCGAAAAACTTTACGAATTCGTCGAATAGGCCTCCTAAAAATCCACAACAAACTGATTTTACTTATTTTATAAAATGGCATGCACTTTGCTGATTGTAAAGCGGTCGCCGCTTCTGGCGGCCGGTAACGCAAGGAGTGACGTAATGAGGAAATATCTATTGGCATCGCTGGGCCTCGTCTGCCTCGCCGGTGCCAACCCTGTTCAGGCGGCTTTGTCCTTTCGGGTCTACGACGACAACAGTCTTGTCGGAGGACTTTCCACCTCGACAGTGACCGGCAACCTCGCCGCTTCCGGCTCGACCGCCCATTTCACCCTGTCCGCGAACGCCTTCGGCACGCCCATCGTCGAGTCCCCGTCGCTGCTCGCGCAAACGACGACGATCTCGGCCGGCACCGGCTTTTACGGCACGCACGCCATTCGCGTGGAGTTCACGCAGACTGACCTTTCCTCGGCCTCCGCCGGTGGGCTGCTCGCCCTGCTTGCGAGCACCTTCACCACGAACTTCCTGGTGAACGGCGAGAACGTCGACAGCGTGACCCTCACCAACTACGTGGACAACAACAATGGCGCCTTCGTCCGCGCCACGCAGATCGCGACGGAGACCTATACGGACGGGCCTACCAATGCTTCGCCGGCGATCTACGCCAATGTCGCGCTCTCCAATGCCCTCTTCTCGGAAACGGTGGTCATCTCCGCGACCTTCACGGACAAGTCCGCGGGGCTTCAGACGAGTTCCCAGATCGTTCGCGTTCCGGAGCCTGCCTCCCTGGCGCTGCTTGGCTCGGGCCTGCTCGGCCTGGGATTCGTGCGCCGGCTGCGCCGCAAGAGTTGAGGGCTGCGCGCCGGGCACGCGAAGGAGGTCTTCCTTCGCGTGCTTGGCGGCGGGTTGTCGAAGCGCGCGCTTGCCGGGACGCGATCGGCGGAATGGATTCAGGGCGCCCGGTCGCCAGGTTCCGGGGGTCGCCAGGTTGCGGGGTCGCCATCAACCGCTTTGCCTTCGGAAAATTCCCCGTATGGACAGTAAGCAGCGCCGGGAAACAGACAAATGCAGTGATCGACAATCGGCCGAAGAGCAGGCAACATTCTTCCGCCACGGCATGGAATGAGAAGGGCACGGCGCTCATCGAGAGGTTGGAATGACCGATTGCTGCTTTGGCCTGGGACGTCGGCATGCTCGTGCTCTGAAAATTCTCGCCCTGGACAGAATGAACTATTTGATACTGGGCGAGTTCCCTCGCGGCATTGGATATGGGATTCTCGGGGAATTGATGCGCCGCGGTCTGGCGGAAATGGGAATATCGGAGCGCTTCCGGGGAAAGGCGGGATGGCGCATCACAGCTTGCGGCATCGCCTGCCAGGCCAAGACAGCCCCCTCCTGTTAAACGCCATGCGACCCCGGCACGGGTTACCCGGCCGAACCGCATCCATCGCCAGAGCGCCGGCTGAATCCCCTGGTTCGGGCATGCCGGGAGACCCGGCGAATGTCATGGAACAGGAAGCCCCCAGGAACCGGAAGCTGCCGGCGCCATGCGCAGGGCTTCCGAAGCTGCGGCGCCATAGCGAAAGCCCGGCCGGGTGGGTCCCGAGCCGGGCTTTCCTGCTGCTGACCGGTCTCGATTCCGGTTCCATCGCTCCGCGTGAAGCGAGGCTTCCCGCGTCATGGTCCATTCGCCCAGGCGTCCCCTGGCAAAATAGCGTGTCCTTCCACGCCGCCGCAGCGCAAGGATTTTAAGTCAAGTAACGCGCATAGCCAAGAAAATCATGCGACAGGCCCGCCCATTCCTCATCTTTCTACGCCGGCCTTTGACATCACGCCTGTCGCCCGCCCCCCTCAAGGCTCCCCGCGGCATGGAATTCGTCGCGCCTATTGGTTGAACAGTCCTGGAACCCCTGGCATTCCAGCCAGGGGAGCGGCCAGGGAAGAGGGAACGCGCATGTCGGACACCACGGAACGCCCGCCGCGCCGCCGCGCGCGGTGGCTGATCCGGCTGCCGGTCCTGTTGCTGCTGGCCGCGACGACGATGCTCGCGCTCGACGCCACCGACCGGCTGCCGCCCGACCTCAAGCGGGCCTGCGAGGAGGCGGGGCTTTGCGGCCACGACATCGTCCGGGACATCCTTCCCGGGACCCCGCGCGCGACGCGGCTTGAATTCCCCGTCGGCGCCAGCCCGGAGACCCGCCTGGCGACGCGCGCCCTCGTGGTGGCCGAGCGCCAGGGCGACAACTGGATCATGACACTGCGCATCGACGCCCTACCCGGCGCCGTCAGCTATTCGCTGGTCCAGGTCCTCGCGACGCGGGAGCGCGCGCCGCGGGGGGAAGCCACCACCCTGACCCTCCACGACGCGAACCGGCAGCCGGTGGTGAACGGGCGCTGGGAGGTGACGGTGACCGTTCCCAACGAGGTCTTCCGCAACCGCGACTGGATGCTGCGGTACCGGGCCGACACGCTCGACGCAC
Source organism: Rubritepida sp. (assembly GCA_028291485.1). Lineage (GTDB taxonomy): Bacteria > Pseudomonadota > Alphaproteobacteria > Acetobacterales > Acetobacteraceae > Roseococcus. Next base: position 3,948 of record JAQGHZ010000771.1, read on the forward strand.
TGGCCGTCAGCGAGGACATCGCGCCCCACATCCGGCAGACGGGGGCGATCCGGTAGGCCCTGCCCCAACAAGCCCTGTCGAGGCCGACCGCCGGCGCATCGCGGAGGAGCGGCGGTGATGATGGAAGCCGGCGGCGCGGAACTTCCGCGAGCCGGCCGGCTCCGGCGTTTCGTGGAAGGAGATGGCTGAGGGCCCCTAGCAGGCCCGCCTCCCCTGCCGCATGCTCCGCGCGACAAAGGAGGACCTGTCCATGGTCAAATACGGCTTCGATCACATCCATCTGCGCACGCCCGACATCGAGGCGACTGCCGCCTGGTACGAGCGCGTCCTCGGCGCACAGGTCATTCGCTCGATGCAGAACGGCAAGCCGCGCGTCGACATGAAGGTCGGCGGCACCGACATCTTCCTCATTGCGACCGACGCGAAGTCCGCGCCGGCGCCGGTGGCGCCCTATGCCGGCATCGACCATTTCGGCTTCATCGTGGAGGATCTCGACGCGGCCTATGCCGATCTGAAGGCCAAGGGCGTGGTCTTCACCATGGAGCCCACGCAGCTCCGCCCCGAGATCCGCATCAGCTTCATCCGCGGGCCGGAGAACGTGTCGATCGAGATCCTGGAGCGGAAGAAGGCGGCCTGAAGGTTGAGGGGATTCGCCCCCTCAAATTCCCTCATTCCTTAAGTATTGGGGTCCAGGGCCAAAAGCCCTGGCGGGAGAGCGCGAGAGGGCAGAGCCCTTTCGCATTCCCTAGTTCGGCGGCGGAAGCGCCAGGTAGGCCAGCCGCTTCAGCTCCCGCCGGCTCTGCGTCACGGCCTCGAGCACCAGCCCGATGGCGAAGGACAGCAACGCGGCGAGCATGATCGCCGCCGAGAGCACCGCTGTCGGCAACCGCGGCACCAGCCCGGTCTCCCAGAACTCGAAGACCAGCGGCAAGCCCAGCAGCAGCGAGAACAGCACCAGCGCCAGCGCGGCGATGCCGAAGAACTCCAGCGGCCGCTCGCGGCGGATCAGCTGGCCGATCATCCGCAGGATGAGGAAGCCGTCGCGCCAGGTCTGCAGCTTGCTCGCCGAATGCTCGGGCCGCTCGCCATAGGGCGCCGAGATCTCGCCGACCGGAAGGCCGAGCTCCAGCGCGTGGATCATGATCTCGGTCTCGATCTCGAAGCCGCCGCTCATGGCCGGGAAGCTCTTCACGAAGCGCCGGGAGAAAAGCTTGTAGCCGGAGAGCATGTCGGCCGTGCGCGTGCCGAAGACGCGGCCCACGAGGCCGGTCAGCAGCCGGTTGCCGAAGCGGTGGCCGGGGCGATAGGCCTTCTGCGCCGTCTCGACGCGGGCGACGTTGACCATGTCGTAGCCGCCCTCCAGCGCCGTCGCGATGAGATCAGGCGCGGCGGAGGCGTCGTAGGTCGCATCGCCGTCCACCATGATGTAGAGGTCGGCCTCCACGTCGGCGAACATGCGCCGCACGACATTGCCCTTCCCCTTGCGCTCCTCGCGGCGGACGAGGGCGCCGGCGTCGCGGGCGATTTCCGCCGTGCCGTCCGTGGAGTTGTTGTCGAAGACCCAGATCTCCGCCTCCGGCAGCGCGGCGCGGAAGTCGCGCACCACCTGCGCGACCGTCGCGGCCTCGTTGTAGCAGGGCACGAGGACGGCGATTCGGCGTGCGTCGGGCGGGTTCAGGGTCATGCCGGCGCTGGCACTACTGGACACCCGGCGGCCGCGCAAGCCGGCCGCTTGACCGCCGCGCCGGCCCTGTTAGGGCTCGGCCCGGCCGTGGCGCCGGGGAGTCGAGGCTTATGGACATGTCATGGCGCGGCCTGCGCGCCTGGGCCGCACGCGGCGGGATCGGACCGCAGGCGTTGCTGCTCGCCACCCTGTGCGCGCTGACCGGCCTCTGTTCAGCCGGCCTCGGCACCGATTCCAACTGGGACCTGCGGAACTACCACCTCTACACGGCCTTCGCCTTCCTTCACGGACGGCTGGGCTTCGACCTCGTGCCGGCGCAGTTCCAGACCTTCTTCAACCCGCTGCCGAACCTGCCCTATTACGCGCTTGTCCAGGTCTTCAACGACCATCCGCGGCGCGTCGCCTTCCTGATGGGCCTGCCGGCCGGGATCTACGCCTTCGCCCTCGGCCAGATCGCCTGGATTATGGCGCGGCGGACCCTGGGGCCTGGCTGGCCCGCGGCGCTCGCCACGGTGGTCGTGACGCTCATGGGCATGACGGGCGTGGCCGTGGCGCCCGCCATCGGCAGCACCATCAACGACGTCACCATCGGCGCGTTCGTGATGGTGGCTCTCTGGCTCACCCTCCGCGCGGCCGACCTGCCGGTCCCTCAGCCGCGCCGGCTGATGGTGCATATGCTGCTCGCGGGGCTGATCTGCGGCGCCGCGCTTGGCCTGAAGCTGACCAACATCCTCTATGCCGCACCGCTTGGGCTGCTGATCCTGGCCCTGCTCGGGCTGCGCGCCGCCGTTGTCGCGGGCCTCGCAATGGGGCTGGGCTTCCTGCTCTTCTGGGGGCCTTTCGCGCTGATGCTCTGGCGGGAATACGGCAGCCCCGTCTTCCCGATGTACAACGACATCTTCCGGTCACCGGACTACCTGCCGATCCGCCTGTCGGACGAACGCTTCCTGCCGCGCGACTGGACGCAGGCGCTGTTCTACCCCTTCTACTGGCTGCGCCCGACCGCCGGCCTCGTGACCGAGTTGACGATGCGCGACGCGCGGATAGCGGTCGGCTACCTCTCCGCACTCGTGATCGGCGTCGGGCTCGTGCTCCGCGGCCCCTGGCGCGAGACCCTGCGCGCGGAGCGGCCGGTGATCCTGCTGCTGCTGCTCTGCCTCGGCGCCTATGCGCTCTGGGCGAAGGTTTTCGGGATCTACCGCTACCTGCTGGTCGTGGAGAGCCTCGCCGGCGTGCTGCTCCTGCTGGCGCTCGCGCGGCTGATGCCGCGGGCGCCCTGGCGCGTTGCCGGCCTCACTGGGCTCGCGGCGCTGGCCGTCCTGCTCACGACGAAGCTGCCGAACTGGGGCCATGTCCGTCACGGGGCGCAGGTGATCCGGCTCGACCCGCTGCCGATGCCGGCGGGCGGCATGCTGCTGATCGCGGGCGATGACGGGCTCAGCTATGTGGTGCCGTTCCTGCCGCCGGGGGTCCGGGCCGTGGCCCTCTACGACAACCTGATCCGCCCCGGGCAGGAGCATGGTCTGACGCGCCGCATCCGCGAGGCCGTTGCGAATCATGGCGGCCCCTTCCGGATCCTCCTCGGCGGCGACCTGACGCCCGAGCGGGCCGCAGCCCTGCTCACGCCCTATGGGCTCACGCTCGGCCCCTGCACCCGCCTCCGGAGCAACCTGGAGCCGGGCGGGCACGCTTTCTGCGAGGTGGAGCGGGGCGGATAGTCAGCCGATCCGCGCCGCCGCGGCCGGCGCGACCCAGGCGAGCCCGCCGCCCACGAAGACCGCCGCCAGCGCGCCCTCGGGCGTGACCAGCGTCAGGTCGCCGCGAAGGCCCCGCGCGATGCGGCCCCGATCCTTCAGCCCCAGCGCGTCGGCCGGGTTGGTCGAGACCAGCGCCCAGGCCTGGGCCAGGTTCATCACGCCCCGCGCGGCCATGCGGAAGGGCGCCGCGAGCAGCGCCGGCCAGTGGTAGTCGCTGGCGAGCACGGTCACGAGGCCGCGCTCGGCGAGCGGCGCAGCACTCGCCCAGCCGAGATGGCTGCCGCCGCGCACCACGTTGGGCGAGCCCATCACGACAGCCTCGCCGGCCTCGCGCGCATTCTCGGCGACGGGTTCGGTGATGGGGAACTCGCAGATGCCGGCGCCCAGCGCGCGGAACAGCGCACGATCCTCGAGCCTCGCGTCGTCATGGCTGAGCATGGGGATGCCGGCGAACTTCGCGGTCTCCGACATGCGGGCACGGGATTGCGGGACCTCACCGCGGCGCGCGTAGGCAGCTTCGGCAAGCGACTTGAACTCCCCCTCGCTCACGCCCGCGCGGCCGGCGTATTTCCCGAGCTCCTTCGGATTGCCGAGCTTCCTGCGGATCCCCGGCGTGTGGTCGTTAAAGCCGAGGAGATGGACCTCGCCCGCCTCGATCGCGGCCAGCGCCGCGGGCTCTGCCTCGAAATTGTCGGCCTCGAAGCGCAGGTGGACGCGCATCTCGGGGCCCGGCGGCGGGTTGCGCAGCGCGCCGAGTGTCGCCTCGAAGGCCTTCAGCGAACGCAGCCCCGGCTCCCAGGAGAGCGTCACGCCGAGATAGGCCGTGGTGATGCCGTTCGCGAGCAGCTGCGCCGCCGCGTCGCGCATCGCGAAGTCGGCGGCGAAATCCACGTTGGGCCGCGGCTGCAGGGCGCGCTCATGCGCGTCGCCATGGATGTCGACCAGACCGGGCATGACCATCAGGCCCACGGCGTCGAAGCGGCGCTCGGCGCCTTTGCCCTGGGCGATCGTCCCGTTCGCCAGCGTGACCTCTCCGGCCGCCAGCGCGCCCTCGCGCAGGACGTGACCGCCCGCAATGCTCCACGACATGCTCAGGACTCCACCACCAGCTGCGCGCGTCCGGCGGCGTAGCGCGTCAACGTCGCGTCCACGGGCCTCCCTTCGGCATCGACATTGACCGCCTCGTTGATCAGGACCGGTCGGGAACGGGATTGCTGCAAGGCTTCGGCCTCCTCCGCCGTGGGCATGCGGGCGGTGATTCGGGTGATGCGTCGGCGATAGTCCGGGACGCCGGACTCCGCCAGCGCGCGGGTGATGGAGGGATCCTCGCGCAGCAGCGCCATGATCCGCGGGAAGCGCTGGGCGGGGAAATGGTGAGCCCCCAGGGCCACGGGACGGCCATCGGCCATGGCGATGCGCTCGGCCAGCACAACCAGGCGGCCCGGCCGGATCTCTAGCAATTCGGCGATGCGCGCATCGGCCGGGACCTCGGCGAGTCGCAGCAGGCGCCCGGCCGGCTCGCGGTTCTGGGCACGGATGATCTCGCTGAAGCGCGTGCGCGGGCCGAGCGGATAGTCCAGCACGTCCTCGGCGACGAAGCTGCCGCGGCCCTGCTCCACGCGCACCATGCCGCGCCCTTCCAACTCCTCCATGGCGCGGCGGATGGTGTGGCGGTTCACGCGGAAACGCGCGGCCAGCTCGGCCTCGGTGGGCAGCCGCTCGCCGGGCGCGTGCTGCCCGGCCTTGATGCCGGCTTCGATGGCGGCGCCGATCTGGCGCCAGAGCGCGATTCCCACGCCGCGATCCAGCGGCGTCGTCTCACCCTGCGTCATGGGGACCTGGCGTCACGGAAGTTTCAACCAACTCGCTACTCCAAGATGGCAGTTTCGGCTTGACCATACAGGGTCAGACGTTTAGTCGTCTATACCAATGATAGACCGTTCCGCATGGATGTCTATCCTCGCCCGAGCCTCGGTCGAGGATATGGAAGCCCGGCTGGCAGATACCCCTGCCCTGCCCCCGCATCGCGTAATCCGCGGCCCTGAGATCGGGCTCACCATGCTGCGCGGCCGCGCCGGAGGGGATGGCGCAGCCTTCAACCTCGGCGAGGCGACGGTGACGCGCTGCTCGGTGAGCCTGCCCGACGGCACGCTCGGCCATTGCTGGCGGTTGGGACGCGACCGGCGCGCGGCGGAGCTGGCCGCCTGGCTGGACGCGGCCTTGCAGCAGGACGCCCTGCGGCCCGCGCTGCTCGATGCGGTCGTGGAGCCGCTGCGCGAGGGGCAGGCCGGGGCCGCGGCGCTGACCGCCCGCCGCGCCGCGGCCACCGAGGTCCGCTTCGCGACCCTGCAGGCCATGCGATGAGGCCCGCCTTCATCGATCCCGTCTTCGGCGCCCAGGAAGCTTTCCGGGCCCTCATGGACGCCATGGCCCGCCCCGGCCGCATCCAGCGCTGCGACGTGCTGCCCGACCTGCCCGAGGCGCTGGCCCCGGCCGCCGCCGCCGCATTGCTGGCACTGACCGATGCCGAGACGCCGGTCTGGACCGACGCCACCGGCGAGGCCCGCGACTGGATCGCCTTCCACACCGGCGCCCCGTTGGTCGCGGACGCCTCCAAGGCGCAGTTCCTGCTCGCCACCCGCGCCATGCCGAAGCTTTCGACCCTCGACTCCGGCACGGACGAGACACCGCAGGACAGCGCCACGCTGATCGTCCAGCTCGACGCCCTGGCGGAGGGCGCCGGATGGCGCCTCACCGGCCCGGGCATCGAGCACGAGCATCGCCTCGACGCCGCCGGCCTGCCGGACGACTTCGCCGCCCAATGGGCCGCCAACCGCAAGGGCTTCCCCTGCGGCGTGGACCTCGTCCTCTGCACGGGGGCGCGTCTGGCCGCCCTGCCGCGCTCCACCCGCATCGAGGAGGCCGGCTGATGTATGTGGCCGTAAAGGGCGGCGACGCCGCCATCTCCGCCGCCCACGCCTGGCTCGCCCAGCGCCGCCGCGGCGACGAGGCCCTGCCCGAACTCTCGCCCGCCCAGATCGAGGAACAGCTCGGCCTTGCCGTCGACCGCGTGATGGCCGAGGGCTCCTGCCATGACCGCGGCCTCGCCGCGCTCGCCATCAAGCAGGCGCGCGGCGACCTGATCGAAGCCGCCTTCCTGCTGCGCGCCTATCGCAACACCCTCTCGCGCTTCGCCGCCTGCGAGCCCCTCGACACGGGTGCGATGCGCGTCCAGCGCCGCATCAGCGCCACCTACAAGGACCTTCCCGGCGGCCAGGTTCTGGGCCCGACCTTCGACTACACGCACCGCCTGCTCGACTTCGCGCTGGCCGCCGAGGGCCTGCCGCCCGCCGAGCCGGAGGAGGCCGAGGCCGCTTCCGCCACCATGCCCCGCGTCACGGAGCTTCTGGCGCGCGAGGGCCTCATGTCCCGCGACATCGCCGGCGGCAACGAGACCCCGCCCGACCTCACCCGCGAACCCCTGCCCTTCCCCACGCCGCGCCCGCTGCGTCTGCAGTCGCTGGCCCGCGGCGACGAGGGCTTTCTCCTCGGCCTCGGCTATTCCACCCAGCGCGGCTACGGCAACGCGCACCCCTTCGTCGCCGAGCTGCGCATGGGCGAGGTCGAGATCATGCTGGCCCCTTCCGAACTCGGCTTCGCCGTCTCGATCGGCGACATCACCGTCACCGAATGCCAGATGGTGAACCAGTTCGCCGGCAGCGCGCACAACCCGCCGCAGTTCACGCGGGGCTACGGCCTCGCCATGGGGCATGGCGAGCGCCGCGCCATGGCGATGGCCCTGGTGGACCGCGCCCTCATGGCCACGGAGATGGGCGAGGAGGCCACCGCCCCCGCGCAGGACGCCGAATTCGTCCTGCTCCACGCCGACAATGTCGAGGCCACCGGCTTCGTCGAGCATCTCAAGCTGCCGCACCACGTGGACTTCCAGAGCGAGCTGGAGAAGCTCCGCAGCATCCGTGCGCGCTGGCAGGCCGATCGCGATGCCAACCCTCTCGCGGAGGCCGCCGCCCTGGAGGCGACGATATGAACGCCATCACGCCCCGCAACGCGCCGGAGAACGCCTACAACTTCGCCTATCTGGACGAGGCGACGAAGCGGATGATCCGCCGCGCCATCCTCAAGGCCATCGCCATCCCCGGCCACCAGATCCCCTTCGGCGCGCGCGAGATGCCGCTGCCCTATGGCTGGGGCACGGGCGGCATCCAGGTGACGGCGGCGATCCTCGGCCCGCGCGATGTACTCAAGGTCATCGACCAGGGCGCGGACGACACGACCAACGCCGTCTCCATCCGCCGCTTCTTCGCGCGCGTCGCCAATGTGCAGACCACGACACGCACGGCCGAGGCGACCATCATCCAGACGCGCCACCGCATCCCCGAGCGGCCGCTCACCGAAGGCCAGGTGATGGTCTTCCAGGTGCCGATGCCCGAGCCGCTCTTCAAGCTGGAGCCGCGGCTGGCCGAGACGCGCCGGCTGCACGCGCTTGGCGACTACTCGCTGGCGCAGGTGAAGCTGTACGAGGACATCGCCAAACAGGGCGAGAGCGGCAGCAGCTACAACCATCCGGTGATGGTGGGCGGCCGCTACCTCATGTCGCCCTCGCCCATCCCGGGCTTCGACAATCCCAAGCTGCACAATTCGCCGGCGCTGATGCTCTTCGGCGCGGGGCGCGAGAAGAAGATCTACGCCGTGCCGCCCTACACCTCGGTGGAAAGCCTGGACTTCGAGGACCATCCCTTCCGGCCGATGCGCGCGCCGCAGCACTGCTCGGCCTGCGGGAGCGCGACGAGCTACCTCGACGAGATCATCGCCGACGACCAGGGCGGACGCATCTTCGTCTGCTCGGACACCGACCATTGCGCGGAGACCCAGGGATTATGAGCAGGGGGACTATGAGCGCGCCGCTTCTGGAAGCCGCCAACCTGCAGCTGCGCTTCGGCGCCGTGCGGGCGCTGGACGGCGTGGACATCGAGATCTTCCCGGGCGAGGTCGTCGCCATCGTGGGCGAGAGCGGATCGGGCAAGTCGACCCTGCTGCGCGTGCTGGCCGGCAACATGGACGCCGATGCCGGCACCGTCCTCTACCGCGACGCCGGGGGCGAGGCACACGACATCCACGCGCTATCAGAGGCCGGGCGCCGCAAGCTGATGCGCAGCGACTGGGGCTTCGTGCATCAGAACGCGCGCGACGGCCTGCGCATGGGCATCTCGGCCGGCGGCAATGTCGGCGAGCGCCTGATGGCCGCCGGCGACCGCAACTACGCCCATATCCGCGCCGAGGCCGCCGACTGGATGGCCCGCGTCGAGATGGACCCCGCCCGCATCGACGAGCCGCCGAAGAACTTTTCCGGCGGCATGCAGCAGCGCCTGCAGATCGCGCGCTGCCTCGTGACCAACCCCCGGCTGGTCTTCATGGACGAGCCGACGGGCGGCCTCGACGTCAGCGTGCAGGCCCGGTTGCTGGACCTGATCCGCGGGCTGGTCTCGCAGCTCGGGCTGGCGGTCTTCTTCGTCACCCACGACATCGCCGCGGCCCGGCTGCTGGCGCACCGCATCGTGGTGATGCGCCATGGGCGCATCGTCGAGGAGGGACTGGCCGACCGGGTGCTGGACGACCCTCGCCACGCCTATACCCAGCTCCTCGTCTCCTCGGTGCTGGCGGCATGAGTGCCGCTCTCGAAGTCCAGGCCCTGGCGAAGGGCTTCACGCTCCACCTCCAGGGCGGCATCGGATTCCAGGTGCTGAAGTCCGAGGCGCTGGCGGTGATGCCCGGCGAATGCGTGGCGCTGACCGGCCCCTCGGGCGCCGGAAAATCCACGTTGATGCGCTGCCTCCAGGGCAATTACGGCGCGGATGCCGGCCGCATCATGCTCGCCCACCGTGGCGGCCTTACGGACCTCGCCGCCGCCGACGCCCGCCTCGTCCGCGAGATCCGGCGCGAGACGCTGGGTTATGTCTCGCAGTTCCTGCGTGTCATCCCCCGCGTTTCCGCCCGCGATGTGGTCGCCGAACCGCTGATCGATCGCGGCATGGCGCCCGAGGCGGCTCGCGAGCGCGCCACCGCCCTGCTCACCCGCCTCAACCTGCCGCCGCGCCTGCACGGCCTGCCGCCGGCCACCTTCTCGGGCGGCGAGCAGCAGCGCGTGAACCTCGCCCGCGGCTTCGCGCCGGACTACCCGATCCTGCTCCTCGACGAGCCCACCGCCAGCCTCGACGCCGCCAACCGCGAGGTCGTGATCGGCCTCATCCACGAAGCCAAGGCGCGCGGGGCGGCGCTTGTGGGAATCTTCCATGACATCGAGGTGCGCGACCGGGTGGCGGATCGATTCCACGAGATTCTCCCCCTAGAAGATGCCGCATGACTGAAACAATCTGGACCAACGCCCGCCTCATCCTGCCCGAGGCGGTCGTCCACGGAACCATCATTCTCCGCGACGGGCGCATCGCCGACATCCAGTCCGGGAACTGCGCGTCCCCCTCCGCCATCGACTGTCAGGGCGACATCGTCATCCCCGGCGTGGTGGACGTGCACACCGACAACCTGGAGCGCCAGGTCCTGCCGCGCGCCAATGCCCGCTGGCCCTCGCGCTCGGCCTTCGTCTCGCACGACGCGCAATGCGCCGCGGCCGGCGTGACCACGGTGCTGGACGCGCTCTGCCTCGGCGACCTCGGCTTCGACCAGGGCCGTGACCAGACCTTCCGGGACGGCGTGGAGGACCTGACGGCGATGGCCGGCTCGGGCCTCATGAAGTCCGAGCACCTGCTGCACCTGCGCTGCGAGTTGCCGGCCCGCGACATGCCCGCCGCGCTGGAGCCGGTCGCCCGCCATCCGCTCATCGCCATGGTGAGCCTGATGGACCACTCCCCCGGCGTCGGACAGTACCGCGACATCCCCCGCTACCGCGCCATGCGCATCCGCCAGACGCGCATGACCGACGACGAGGTGGAACGCCGCATCGAGACCCTGCGCGAGCAGCGCGCCGAGTTGCGCGAGACGCAGCGCAGCTGGGTGCTCTCGCTCTTCGCGGGGCGCGGCATCCCGCTCGCCAGCCATGACGACGAGGAGGCCGAGGAGGTCCGCCGCAACGCCGAGGACGGCATCCGCGTGGCGGAATTCCCGGTGACCCTGGAGGCGGCCGAGGAGGCCGCGCGCATCGGCGTGGGCGTGATCGGCGGGGCGCCCAACATCGTTCGCGGCGGGAGCCATTCGGGCAACGTCGCCGTGATGGACATGGTGCGGGCCGGTGCGCTCGACGTGCTGGCGAGCGACTACGTGCCGCCGGCGATGATCGAGGCGGCCTTCCTCGTGGCGGAAGAGGTGGGGCTGCCGAAGGCGATCGCGATGATCACCTCGGCGCCAGCCAACATGTGCAAGCTGGTCGATCGCGGCGCGCTGGCGCCGGGCCTGCGGGCGGACCTCGTGCGGATCACAAAGCACGATGCGATGCCGGTGGTGCGCCAGGTCTGGCGCGGCGGGGAACGGGTCGCCTGAAGGTGGTCGCACGTGTCGCCGTCTATTATGCGCCGGAGCCGGACGATCCGCTGCATCCGGCTGCCAGCGCCTGGCTCGGCCGCGACGCCGGGACGGATGCGGCGCCGGTTCAGCCGGAGTTGCCGGACATCGCCGGGATCACCGCCGATCCCCGCAGCTACGGCTTCCACGCGACGCTGAAGCCGCCCTTCCGGCTGGCGAACGGCTATGCGGCGTTCCTGGCCGACGTGGCGCGCTGGGCCGCTGATGTCGCGCCCTTCGCGCTGCCGGCGCTCTCGGTGCAGGACCTCAAGGGCTTTCTCGCGCTGCGCGAGACGGAGCCTTGCCCGCCCCTGCACGCGCTGGCCGACAGCGCCGTCGAGGCGCTCGACGCCCATCGCGCCCCGCCCACGGAGGACGAGCTGGCGCGCCGCCGCAAGGCGAGGCTCAGCGACGCCCACGAGGCCCTGCTGGCCCGTTGGGGCTATCCTTATGTGATGGGCGAGTGGCAGTTCCACATGACGCTGACGCGGCGCCTCACGCCGGAGGAGCGCGACCTCTATCGCCCCGCCGCCGAGGCGCATTTCGCCGGGATCGCGGGTGTGCCACGCAAAATCGGGGCGGTCTGCGTCTTCACGCAGGCCGCCCCGGGCGCGCCCTTCCTGATCGGGGAGAGGATCAGGCTGGGCGGTTAGTCTTACCGGGCCGGAGTAGCCGGCGCGGCGGGAGCCGCGGGAGCTCCCGGCGCGGCGCGCTCGCCGCGACGATGACCCTCGCGCGGGCCATGCTGTGGCAGCTCGTCCCGCGTCACCGCGCCATCGCCATTCGCGTCCATCGCGCGGAAGTGCGCCTGCGCGAAGGGCTGGATCTCGGCCAGAGTGATGATGCCATCGCTATTGGCGTCGAGGCTGCGGAACATCGCGGCGCGCATGCGCTCCATCCGCTCCGTACGCTCCGGCGAGGGCGTCCGCGCCGGCGGCGCGCCCTCGGGACGCATGCCCACCCGCATCTGGCCGAACTCCTGCAGCGTCAGCCCGCCGCTGTGATCGGCATCGGCGGCATTGAAGCGCGAGGTGATGAAGGCCCAGCTCTCCTCCCAGGTGACGCGGCCATCATGGTTTGCGTCCATCTGTTCGAACATGCGTGCGCTGGGCGCAGGACCGCCCGGAGGGGGCGGGGCAGGTTGGGCCAGGGCCGCGCCACTGCCGAGCAGCGCCACGCCGAAAGCCAGGGTCTGGACCAGTTTCATGGGTTTCTCCATCGGCGGGCGACGCGGGATGCGTCCCCCGTTGATGGAGAAGATGGCGACTGCATGTAACGGGGGCGTGCCGGTCGGGGCCGATTCACGTGAGGAAATGTGACGGGATCAACCATCCCCGGTAGCGGACGATCAGCCCTGCGATGGGATGGCTGAGCTCCACATGGAAGCGGAAGCGGCCTTCCTCCACGGTCTCGTGGGCCTCCATGCGCGGGCAGGCCCAGAGCGGGAGAGGAATGCCGAAGGCGCTCCAGCGCCGCAGGACAAGGCGCAGACGCACGCCCTCCACAATGGCCGCCATGCCGAAGACCAACGGGCCGAAACCCTCGCAGATCAATCCGTCCGAGCCCGCGAACTGACAGCTCGAGAAGCTCTCCCCGCCGAAGCGACGGGTCCAGTTCTCCTGCCCGTCCGCGACCTCGAAGGTGACCTGCACCGGGGTGTCCGCGGCGGCACGGGGAAAGCCGATGACGGCGGCCATCAGGCGGGCCACCAAGCCGGATCCGCCTTCCACCGTCGCGCGCCCCTCCGCCACGGCCCTGCCCCGGATCTCGTGCATGGCACGCAGCTCCGCCGGCAGCCGCGCCCAGGCCGATCCCAGCGCGCCGGGGTAGAGGGGCGACGGCGCACCGTCCCGGCAGCCCGCGAGGATCCGCCGGTTCGTGAAAAAGCGCTCGTAATCCTCGAGCTCGACCTCGCGCAGGGCGGCCCGGGCGCCCAAGGGCGGGGGACATCCCGTCAGCACCCGCCGAACCAGGGCCGCGGCGGGCATGGCGGGAATGAAGGGCCCGTCATCGCCCTCGGCGACAAGGTGCCAGGATCGCCGCACCGGCTCACCGGAAGCGTCGGCCCCCTCCACCTCGACGAACATCCCCCCGCGATGCTCGCCCCAGGCCAGCCGCGCCATCGCCCGGTGCATGAGGGGCGCCAGGGGCGAGAGTGTGCGGATCCACCCGGCGCGCACGAGGCGCGCCATGGCGATCAGGACGCGATGGAGGATGGCCGGCGCCGGGCCGGCGCCGAACCAGATAGTCTTGGCCTCGGGCCACAACTGAGCCAGCGCGCGCAGGTCCGGCACGTCGACCAGCGAGAAGATGCGGCTGCCCAAAGGTAGGTGGCCAGGCGGTGCAATGGCGAAACGCCGGCTTTCCGTGAACGGATGACCCGTGGCCGGCCGGCCGTCGCGGATCATCGCGACGGGCTGACCGGCATAGCCGGCGATGGCCCGGATCACGCTGCGGCCGATCCCGGCATGGGGTGACGGCGCGATGCCGCCGCAAATCGCATCGACCCGCGCCATGCCGGCAGACAGTCGGCGGGCGACCGCTGCCGTCAGGGCCGGGCAGGTGGAAACCCCGGACAAGACATAGGTTCCGGCAGCCCGCGCCGCGGCGTCGAAGGCCCCGATGCCGAGGACGAAATCGGATCCATCGGCCAGATCGAGATAGTTCACGCCCCCTCGCAGGCAGGCCTCGACGACGCGGTAGCGATCTTCGCCATAGGCCTGAAAGGGGCCGCTCGCATCGACGAGGATGTCGGGTCGTAGCACCGCGATCTCGGCATCGAGGTCGCCATCGCGGTTGAAGCGGGTGGGGATCAGTTCTGCCGAGGGCGTGCCCCGCCGACGACAAAAGGCCTCGGCCGACGCCAGGGAGCGGCCGGCGACCAGGAGCGTCAGCCCCGCCTCGCCCTCCAGCAACTCCACCAGCCGGCCGCCGAAGCTTCCGTAGCCGCCGACCACGAGGACACGCAGACTCATGGGAGAAACCGGTCGGCCTGACCAGGATCGGGCAGGAAGCAGACGTCGCGCGACCCGAACCAGCGCAGGCGGTTCCGGGCGACGAGATCATAGAGGCGGTCCCGCAGACCTCGGGGCAGGATCCGGCTGGCACCCACCAGGGACCAGGGAAAGCCGAGATGCCCGAGGATCCGTATCCCGCCGTCGGATTTGAGCCAGGCCCGGCCGTCTTCCAGCAGGATGCTGGTGTCGTAGTTCCGGGGATCGAGCCCGAGATGGCGGTACAGCGCCTCGCCCAGGCCGGATTGAGCGGTCATCAAGCGGAAGCGTCGGTGCCGGTCATGCCGCAGGATGAACTGGGCGAAGCCCGAGCAGAGCACGCAGTGCCCGTCGAAGACGATGATCGGACGGTCGTCGGGGAAAGGCGGGACGGTGGGATCGCTTCGGTAGCTGAAGGCTTCGCGCATCAATTCCTTTGTGGGCGCGCCTGCCGGGTGTCGGGATTGAACCGACGACCTACCGCTTACAAGGCGGTTGCTCTACCGCTGAGCTAACCCGGCTCGCCCCGCGGTTTTCTAAAGCAGCACGGCACCGCTTGCCAGCGTGTCTCGCGCGCGCTTCATGGCGGCATGCGACATCAACGCCACCGGCCCCGCCCCACCCCGGATGCTGCCTCCGCCGGAGAGGCCGGCTCCTGGCTCTACGGCCTGCATGCCGTCTCGGCCGCCCTCGCCAACCCCGAGCGGCGGCTGCGGCGCCTGCTGGTCACCCGCACGGCCGAGCAGGAGCTGGCCGAGCGCTTCTCGCCGCCCTGGCGCGTCGTCCCCGAGCTCGTGGAGAGGCCGCGCCTAGATACCCTGCTTCCGCCCGACGCCATCCACCAGGGCGCGGCCCTTCTCGCCGAGGCGCTGGACCCGCCGCCCCTGGACAAGCTGCTGGAGCAGACCACCGGCCCCGTCCTGGTGCTCGACCAGGTGACCGATCCGCGGAACGTGGGCGCCATCCTGCGCTCGGCCGCGGCCTTCGGCGCGGCGGCGATCGTCGTGCAGGACCGCCACGCGCCGCAGGAGACCGGGCTGCTCGCCCGTGCCGCCTCGGGCGCGCTGGAGGTCGTGCCCATCCTGCGCGAGGTGAACCTGGCCCGGGCGCTCGAGGCGCTGAAGAAGGCCGGGCTCTGGGTCGTGGGGCTGGAGGCGGCCGGGCCCGTCACCCTCGCGCAATCCGGGCTGACCGGGCGCCGCGTGGCGCTGGTGCTGGGCGCCGAGGGCGAGGGCATGCGCCGCCTCACGCGCGAGAGCTGCGACGAGCTGGTGCGGCTCCCCATCAAGGCGGCCATGGAAAGCCTGAACGTCTCGGCCGCCGCGGCGGTCGCGCTCTACGAACTGGCAAGGGAGTGAAAGCAATGAGTTCAGCGGCGAAGCTCATCTTGGATATCCGGAAGGCGAAGCGGATCCTGGCCCCGATCGGCGCCGACGCCCCGAAGACCACGGCCGAGGGCTACGCCGTCCAGTTCGAGGTGGCGACGATCCAGGGCGCCGTCCCGCCCGCCGGATTCAAGGTCGGCGCGACCACGAAGCAGATGCAGGATTATCTGGGCCTCGCGCACCCGGCCGCCGGCTTCGTGCCCGCCGCCAGCCTCAAGGCCGACGGCGTCACCCTGCCCTTCCAGGACTTCCTGAACGTCGGCGTGGAGTGCGAGGTGGGCGTGCGGCTCGGCGCCGACCTGCCCTTCGGCCCCACCACCCGCGCCCAGGCCGAGGCCGCCGTGGCCGAGGTGTTCCCCGCGATCGAGATCGTCGAGAAGCGCTACGGCGACCTGGCCGAGCTCGGCACGCCCACCCTCATCGCCGATCAGGTGTTTCACGCCGCCGGCGTCCTGGGCTCGCCGTATCCCGACTGGAAGCGCCTCGACCTCGGCGCCATGCGCGGGGAGATGACCATCGATGGCGTCTCCAAAGGTGCGGGCCATGGGCGCGACCTGCTGGGCCATCCGATGGAGGCGCTGGCCTGGCTCGCCAATTCCGGCGCCGCCGAGGTCTTCGGCGGGCTGCGGAAGGGCCAGGTGGTCTGGCTCGGCTCGGTGACGCCGCCGATCTGGTTGGACGGCCCGTGCTCGGTGGTCGTCGCCTTCGAGGGCCTCGGAAAGGTCTCCGTCCGCTTTTCCTGAAAGCCTTTGTTAAGGCGACTCCATCTAGAGAATCCATGCCCGGCGACTGGCCGGGCTTCGACACCACCGCCAGAAGGGCGGGCAGCAGGATGAACCATCCCATGCCTCCCGACTGGAAGGAGATGCCGGACGAGCTGCAGCTCGTCCTCGCGCGCGAAGCCCTGCGCCGTGCCGCCGAGACGCTGGCCGAGCATGCCGAGCTGCTCGCGCTCGAGATGGAGGGCGGCGCCCTGCGCGACCGCGGCGGGCCGGATGCGTTGCGCCTCTTCGCCTCGGTCGTCCGCGCGACCAGCCTGGAAGGGCTGGGGCCTGTCGGACACGCCTGACTTCCCATTCCCGGCTCGCAACGTCATCTTCCGGCGATGCAATCCTTCGATATCCTGGTGATCGGCGGCGGGGTGAACGGCGCCGGGATCGCGCGCGACCTCACGGGCCGCGGGCATTCCGTCCTCCTCGCCGAGCAGGGCGACCTCGCCCAGGCCACCTCCTCCGCCTCCTCCAAGCTCATCCATGGCGGGCTGCGCTATCTCGAGCACTACGAGTTCCGCCTCGTGCGCGAGGCGCTGGGCGAGCGGGAGGTGCTGCTGCGCCTCGCCCCCCACATCATGTGGCCCATGCGTTTCGTCCTGCCGCACCGGCCGGAGATGCGGCCGCGCTGGATGATCCGGGCCGGCCTCTTCCTCTACGACCATCTGGCGAAGCGCGTTTCGCTGCCCGGCGCCGAATCCTTCCGGACGGCGGAGAACCCGATGGGCGCGGCGCTGAAGCCGGAGATCACCCACGCCTTCGCCTATTCCGACGGCTGGGTGGAGGACAGCCGGCTCGTCCTGCTCAACGCCCGCGACGCGGCGGCGCGCGGCGCGGATATCCGCACGCGCACGCTCTTCGAGGGCGCGACCCGCCACGCCGACC
This sequence comes from Rubritepida sp., assembly GCA_028291485.1. Taxonomy (GTDB): domain Bacteria; phylum Pseudomonadota; class Alphaproteobacteria; order Acetobacterales; family Acetobacteraceae; genus Roseococcus. The sequence continues at coordinate 20,955 of JAQGHZ010000771.1, forward strand.
ATTGGGAGGTGACGCTGCGCGGCCTCGACGAGCAGGCCCAGCGGTTTCGCGTGCGCGGCATCGTGAACGCGGCCGGGCCCTGGGTGCAGCGGGCGCTCGACCTGACCCATGTCCAGAGGCCGGGGGCGGTCCGGCTGATCCGCGGCAGCCACATCATCCTGCCGCGGCTCTACGAGGGCGATCACGCCTTCATCCTGCAGAACGACGACCGCCGCGTGGTCTTCGTGATCCCCTACGAGGACCAGTTCAGCCTCGTCGGCACCACCGACGTGCCGCATGAGGGCGACCCGTCCCATCCGGTCTGCACGCCCGAGGAGGCCGAGTACCTCTGCGCGGCCGTCTCGCGGCAGTTCCGGCGGGCGATCACGCCGGCGGAGATCGTGTGGACCTATTCGGGCGTGCGGCCGCTCTTCGACGACGGGGCGGCCAACCCCTCCTCGGTAACGCGCGACTATGTGCTGAAGCTCGACACGGGCGCGGCGCCGGTGCTGAGCGTCTATGGCGGCAAGATCACCACCTTCCGCCGCCTGGCCGAGGAGGCCGCCGGGAAGATCGGCCACGCGCTGGGGAAGGAAGGCACGGCCTGGACCGCGACGGCCGTGCTGCCCGGCGGCGAGCTGGGCGGAAAGACCCGCACGGAGTTCATCGCCGAGATGGCCCGCGCCCTGCCCTTCCTGAATCCGGCCACCCTGCCGCGGTTGGTGCGCACCCATGGCAGCGATCTGGTGAAGGTCTTCGCGAACGGCCCCGGCGCCTTCCTGCCCGCCGGGCTCACCGAGGCGGAGCTGGACTGGATGAAGCGCGAGGAATGGGCGCGCACTGCCGAGGACGTGCTCTGGCGCCGCACCAAGCTCGGCCTGCACATGACGCCCGACGAGCGCGAGATGGTCGGCGCGGCCATGGGCTGAGGCGCGTCCGATGCACCCGCAGCTGATCATCTTCGACTTCGACGGGACGCTGGCGGACAGCGCGCCCTGGTTTGCGGGAGAGCTCAACCGCGTGGCCCGGCGCTTCCGATTCCGCGAGGTCGAAGAGCGCGAGGTGGAGCTGCTGCGCCGGATGGATACACGGTCCATCCTCCGCTTCCTGCGCGTCCCGTCCTGGAAGCTCCCCTTCATCGCCCGGCACATGCGGCGGCGCGTGGCGGAGGATGCGGCGTCGATTCCGCTGTTTCCCGGCACGCCCGACCTGCTCCACCGATTGGCCTCGCGCGGAGTGCCGCTGGCCATTGCCAGTTCCAATTCGGAGGCGAATATCCGCCGCATCCTGGGAGGCAACTCTCAGCACATCCGCCACTACGAATGCGGCGCTTCGCTCTTCGGCAAGGCGCGACGGTTCCGCCGCCTGATCCGCAGGGCCGGCCTTGATCCGTATTCCGTCCTCTGCGTCGGCGACGAGCTGCGGGACATCGAGGCGGCCCGCGAGGCCGGAGCCCGATCGGTCGCGGTGAGCTGGGGCTACGCCGCCCGCGACCTGCTGGCGAGCGGCGAACCGGACCTCCTGATCGACGCCATGGACGAACTCCTCGCCCGGCTGGAACACTGACGGCTCAGCACGACGCGATCGGCTGCGCGGGCCCCCGGTTCTGCGCGATCAGGCCGGGCGCTACTTGCCGTAGACGCGCTTCGCCTCGGAGGCGCTCACCAGCCCATCCGCCACGTCGCGGGCGACCAGCGCAGGATCGCGCTCCTTCGGATCGCCCATGCCGCCGCCGCCGGGCAGCAGCAGCACGAGGTGCCGGCCCTTGGGGATCACCTGGAAGCCCTTGGTGCGCAGGACCGTGCCGTTGGCGTCGTCCAGACCGACCCAGCCGCCCGCCCCCTGCCCACCGCCGAAGCGGCCCTTGGGCGGGTTGGCCACGCGGTCGAAGATGGCGTTCACGGCGAATTCGGCATTCTTCTTCGCGCCGATCTCCATGATCTGGCCGAAGCCGCCGCGCGTGCGGCCGGGGCCGGCGCTGTCGGGGCGCAGCTCCTTCCGCCAGAAGATCACGGAGGCCACGTTCTCGGTCGCCTCGACCGGCATGGTCCGCACGCCGGAGGGGAAGGAGATGCCGTCCAGCCCGTCCTTGGTCGGACGCGCGCCGGTGCCGCCGGAGTTGAAGGTGATGATCTCGAAGTCATCGACCTCCGCATCCTGGCCGGAAACCTGCGAGCCGCCGCGCAACGGCGGGTTCCACAGCGCCGAACTGCCCTCGGCATTCACCTTCTCCGGCACGGCCTGGCCCAGGCAGCCCATCATCAGGTCGGGAAGCAACTGGCCCACCACGTGCCGGACGCTGACCGGATAGGGGCGCGGCGCGTTGAGGATGCAGCCCTCGGGAATCTCCATCACGAAAGGCGAAAGGCTCGCCCAGTTGTTCGGGATCTCGGGGGCCACCACGCACTTGATCCCGAAGCAGGAATAGGCGCGGCAATAGGCCGGCGGCACGTTGATGCCGCGCGTCGAGAGGCCCGTGGTGCCGGTATAGTCGACGATGATCCGGTCGCCCTCGACGCGCATGGCGGCGTGCAGCGTGACCTCGGCCTCGTAGCCGTCGGACTTGATC
>JAQGHZ010000037.1 GCA_028291485.1 Rubritepida sp.
ATGGCGCCGCCGAGCGCTACTGGCACGAGGACGTCTCGAGCATCGAGGCGATGGGCGAGCCGCGCGCCGTCTACGGCAAGCCTGCCGTCGCGGCCAAGGGTGCCGCTTGGTCGGCCGCCCACGAGATCCACGGCTTCGAGGTCGAAGGCCCCTACCTCAACGAGGACCAGTTCGCGCTCACCATGCGCATCGACATCACAGTGAAGGCGACCGGCCAGCGCATCCAGATGACCGAGGTCGGCCTCTACACCGTCGAGGATGGAATGATCGTGGAGGAGCGTTTCTTCTACTGACCCGAGCGGGGCGAGGGGGCATCAGCCGGCCCTGAGCCTGGTCGCGAGCGATGTCGGTGCCGAATTCCGGAGGGACCCGTTGCGACGGCGAGGGGCTCCGAATCGATAATGTAGCATTCACGGCCTCCCCGTCCCTCGCGTCCCGGGCCGGCATGGGCTTTGCTCTGCGGCAGCAAAAGGGAAACGCCATGACCACCTGGGACAAGTCGCGCCTGCCGAGCCGCCATGTGAGCATCGGCCCGGAACGCGCCCCGCACCGCAGCTACTACTTCGCCATGGGCATGACCCGCGAGGAGATCGCGAGCCCCCTCGTGGGCGTCGCCTCCTGCTGGAACGAGGCCGCGCCCTGCAACATCGCCCTCAGCCGCCAGGCCCAGGCGGCCAAGCGCGGCGTCGCGGCCGCCGGTGCCGCCCCGCGCGAGTTCACCACCATCACCGTGACCGACGGCATCGCCATGGGACACCAGGGGATGAAGTCCTCGCTGGTCTCGCGGGAGGTGATCGCCGATTCCGTCGAGCTCACCATGCGCGGCCATTGCTACGACGCGCTGGTCGGCATCGCCGGCTGTGACAAGACGCTGCCCGGCATGATGATGGTCATGCTGCGGCTGAACGTGCCGAGCGTCTTCCTCTATGGTGGCTCCATCATGCCGGGGCGCCACCATGGCCGGGACGTCACGGTGCTGGATGTGTTCGAGGCCGTCGGCCAGCACGCCGCCGGCAACATGTCGGATGCCGAACTGCAGGAGCTGGAGGAGCACGCCTGCCCCGGTGCGGGCGCCTGCGGCGGGCAGTTCACCGCCAACACCATGGCCTGCATCTCCGAGGTGATCGGCCTCGCGCTGCCCTATTCGGCCGGCGCGCCCGCACCCGACACCGAGCGCGACGAATACGCCTATCGCAGCGGCTTCGCCGTTGTGGACCTCATCCGCTCGCAACTGCGCCCGCGCGACATCGTGACGCGCAAGGCGCTGGAGAATGCGGCGCGCATCGTGGGCGCCACGGGCGGCTCCACCAATGCCGGCCTGCACCTGCCGGCCATCGCCAATGAGTGTGGGATCGACTTCCCCCTGGAGGAGGTGGCGCGCCTGATGCGCGACACGCCGCACATCGCCGACCTCAAGCCCGGCGGCAGATACGTGGCGCTGGACGTGCACAACATCGGCGGCGTCCCCGTCATCATCAAGGCGCTGCTCGAAGGCGGGCTGCTGCATGGGGACTGCATGACGGTCACCGGCAAGACGCTCGCCGAGAACCACGCGGAGGTGGTCTTCCCGAAGAACCAGGATGTCGTGCGCCCGGTCTGCGACCCGATCAGCCAGATCGGCGGCGTCGTGGCCCTGTTCGGCAATCTCGCGCCCGATGGGGCGATCGTGAAGATCGCCGGCATGGAGAAGCTGCGCTTCGAGGGGACGGCGCTCTGCTTCGACTGCGAGGAGGACGCCTTCGCCGCCGTCGACGCGCGCGCCTACAAGCCGGGCGACGTGATCGTGATCCGCTACGAGGGGCCCAAGGGAGGCCCCGGCATGCGCGAGATGCTGAGCACCACCAGCGCCATCTACGGGCAGGGGATGGGCGACAAGGTGGCGCTCATCACCGACGGCCGCTTCTCAGGCGCCACGCGCGGCTTCTGCATCGGCCATGTGGGGCCCGAGGCGGCAGTGGGCGGCACCATCGGCCTGCTGCGGAACGGCGACAGGATCGTGATCGACGCACAGGCGGGCACGATCGACGTGGAACTGGACGAGGCGGAACTGGCGCGACGGCGCGCCGAATGGAAACCCCGCGCGCACAACTTCAATTCGGGTGTGCTGTGGAAATATGCGCAGACGGTGGGCTCGGCACGCCACGGCGCGGTGACGCAGCCGGGCGCACGATCGGAAACGCACATCTACGCGGATATCTGAGCGATTTCCGCCTTGGCCTTAGCAATGCGTTAACCTTCGCGGGCCCATCCTGGCGACAGACAGGATTGGACCCGCAAAATGCTGGACGCCCCCTCATCCGTCGCCGGGCTTCAGCCGGCGATGTCGCCCGCCGAGCAGCGGCTGCTGCGTCACGCCGCCGCCGGCGCGGAGTTCGCCGTGGAATTCGGCTGCGGCGGCAGCACCCTTCTCCTCCTGGAAGAGCTCGGTGGGTCGCTGGTCTCGGTGGAATCCGACCCGCGATGGCTCTCCCGCCTGCGCGGCGAGCCCGCCTGCGCCGAGGCGGCCGCCTCAGGTCGCTGGCGCGGCCTCCACGCGGATCTGGGGCCGGTCGGCCAATGGGGCTGGCCGCGCGATCCCGCACGCTATGCCGATGGGCCGCTCTACTGGAATGCGCCCTGGCAGATCTGCCCGGCGCCGGGTTTCGTCCTCGTCGACGGCCGCTTCCGCGTGGCTTGCGCCCTGGCCGCACTGGCGCGCGTGGCGCCCGAGGGCGTGATCGCGATGCACGACTTCTGGGGGCGCGAGCACTACCGGCCGCTGCTGGAATTCGCCGATCTGATCGGCACGACGGCAAGCCTAGCCCTGCTGGGACGAAAACCCGGAATCGACATCCCGGAACCGGGCCGCTTCGCGATGGATCCGCGATGAGCGGGAAAAAGGCGCGCGCCGTAAGCCTTTCTTAACTTCCCGACGCCCAAGATGCGTCCGACCCCGGAATTCGGGGGAGGCCAACAGGCAAAGGAAAAACACCCATGTCGCTCAACTCCGTGAACACCAACCTGGGCGCGATGGTCGCGCTCCAGTCGCTCAACAAGACCAGCGCCGAGATGGACGTCACCCAGAAGCGGATCTCCACCGGCTACCGCGTGGCCGATGCACGGGACGACGGCGCCGCCTATGCGGTGGCCGAGCGCATCCGCGGCGACCTCGCCTCCACCACCTCGGCGAACCAGCAGCTCGGCGGCGTGAAGGGGCTGCTCGACACGACGCGTACGGGCCTCGAGAACATCTCCAACGCCTTGAAGGACGTGAAGTCGACCATCGTCGCGCTGTCGGACGCCAACATCACGGCGAGCCAGCGCAGCCAGTACATGTCCGCGCTGAAGGAGAAGTTCAGCCAGATCACGAACTTCGTGACGGACACGACCTA